>JBDTMQ010000443.1:0-3726 GCA_039934155.1 Acidobacteriota bacterium
GCCTGGTTTTGTCGGCTCGAACCACATATATGTATAGCGGCCGGGAACGACGTCGGCTTTGGTCCTGAATGCCGGAACGAAGAACGAGTGGATCACATCCTCGGTCGTCATTGTCAGCTTGATCCGGCGGCCGACGGGCACGTGCAGCTCATTGATCTCTCGCTGGCCTGTCTCATGCTGCAGCTTCCACATCCACTGCTTGCCGACCACATAGATCTGCATGTCCGGATCATCCGGCACGCGGTATTGGTTATAAAAAACTATCGCGCCGCCCAGAAAGATAGACATTGACACAATGAACGGAATGACAGACCAGGTCGTCTCGAGTGCGATCGAGCCGTGGATCTGATCGGGCGTTTCATATCTCGACTTTTCACGATACCGGACGCCGAAAAAGAATATAGCCAGGACGATCGGGATTATGAACGCCACGCTCACGAGTATCAGGTAGAAATAAAGATAATCGACCTGCCACGCAAAGCTTGAGGCCTGGTCTGGAAATAATGGGATCCACGAATTCGTTTGCATAATCTAAATCAAACCGCTTGCGGATTAAGTCCGGCCTTGGGCGGCCGCACGCCGAATTGGCTCAACTCTCTTTTCCGTTCTTGTTCCTTCGCCAAAAAACAAAACCCATCGCACCCATTGCCAGCAAGGTGGCCACAGCACCGACACGTATAGCATTGAGGATCGCAAAACCATATTTCCCGGTCGACGGATCGTAGTGATAACAATAGAGGATCAGTTTGTCGGCCGTTGACCCTACCTTGTTCTCGGCTGATTCCATCAATCCGAACTTCAGGTCCTTAGGGGAATAATCAATGCCGTAAAAATATTTCGATACTTTTGCATCAGGGGTGATCAGCATAATGCCGCCCGCGTGTGCGAACTGACCGCTTTTTTCATCCCACTGATAATTGAACCCGACCGTTTTTGTGATCGAATCGATCGACGCCTGTGTTCCAGTTAGAAAATGCCAGCCTTTTTCCGTTCCGGTTCGGCCGTATCTTTCGACGTATGAGCCCTTCTTGTTCTTTGCCAGATCGGCCTTGTCGTTTTCGCGAGCGTCAAAGCTGATGGCGATAACGTCAAACTCCTTTCCAGCGTCGAAAGAGATTCCCTTTAGCGAACCTGTCAGCCCGTTCAAAACCTCGTTGCAGAGCATCGGGCATTCATAATAGACTAGTGCCAGCACAACAGGACGGCCGTGATGAAAATAATCGCCGAGTTTGACCGGGTTGCCGTTCTCATCCTTGAATTCTGTCTCAAGCGGCAAAACGGCACCTAGCTTCTGGTCGATACCGATCGTCTTCAATGCATCCGGCAGGCCGTTACTGGTAGTCACTGACGGGTCATAAACCTTTGGTGAATAAAGCGGTGAGTTGTAATGCTCGGTCTTTTGGGCATTCACATTCGCAGGCAGCCCGAGCCCGGCGGCCGCAGCCGCGAGTATCAGCATTCTTAATACATGTTTTGCTGAAGATCTACTCATAATAAAACCTCAAACCTTCCTAACTGGACCACAACTACCGGCGGCGGATCGTCGCCGTCCGTCCGGCGCTCGAATCAGAAATGAACATCCTCGACTCGGTCGCTGACTTTTCGGCGTCCGGCCCGGATCTGGCCTTGACCGCCTGTCCTAAAAATATCTCTTTAGCCCTATCGATCGGCAAAGACGTTATCGCGCCGGTCTTCGCATCCTTGTTGCCGTTCTTCCAGGTTTCTACCCACTGACGATGCAGCTCCTGGTATTCTGCCTGCGGGGCGCCCAGTTCCATATTGACCCGGCCGGCCGAACTGTCCACGCCGAAGCCCGGCGCCGACTGCAGACGCGGCTCCGGAGGCAGACGCTCCCGATCGGTCATCGCCATCGGATTTGAGGACGACATGGTCGGCTCGGCGTTATCTTCGAGAACGTTCAGCAAAGCGAACATGAGTGCGAACGTGATTACTATCAGGATAAAAAGCCCGATACCGAAGTAGACGATCCCCTTTAGCCCGATGACATTCTGTTCGTACGGCTTATCAAAATCTACGAATGACTTTTCGTGTTTTGTCGATCCCATAAAATTATTCCCTAATGACCGTGACCGTGCTCGATGGCGTTCTCAAGGAACGGATCCATGACCGGCACCAGCGGACGGCTCATATACTGTCCAAGAAAATACCAGACAAATATTCCGCCGATCGCTATCGGCGCGACAATATCCATCCAACTCAAAATAAACGCTCCCTGCGCAAGGCCGTGGGTGTCGATCCGCGGCGTCGGTCCGATCAAAAAGAACATGTCGACCAGCCGCATGAACAGCATAAAGATCGCGAGCAGTGCCAATTGTTTTGCACGTCGCTTAAAATCCTGTTGCAATAGGATCAGGAATGGCACTGCAAAGTGAAGTATCACCAGCGACCATGAGATGTAACCGTATCCGCCAGTCATCCGTACGAGGAACCATTCCGCCTCTTCCGGAATATTGCCCGACCAAATGATCAGGAACTGCGAAAAATTAAAGTATGCCCAGATCATTGTGAGGGCGAGCATCAGTTTGCCGATATCGTGAAAATGGCGGCGTCCGAGTACTCGATCCATCGGCGCCTTGTCCGACATATACGCGAGAACGATGACACCGAAGCAAAAACTGCTGAGCCCCCAGCCGGCCACGAACAACAGGCCCCAGATCGTCGAGAAATAATGCGGATCAAGGGTCATGACCCAATCGACCGAGGCAAATGTCACGAAAATACAATAAATGACCATTGTCGGTCCCGAAAATACCGTGGCGCGGCCGAGCAATGCGGCTGACGCCTCATAATTATCGGTTTTATCCTGGTCAGCTGACCATTTGCACAGCAGATATGCCATCACGCCGAAGATGATGAAATAAACGGCCGACCTCAACAGCCAGCTTTCCGGCGTCATGAACCAGCCACGCTGAACCATGATATGATCCGTCGCCGGCAGATGCGTCCATTCGTAAAGGCGGGTCATGCCTAAAGCGATCGGCAAAAAGACCAACAGCAGCACCGGAATTGAGCGGGCACACGCCTCGGCGACGCGCCGGATGACAACACCCCATGCACCGCCTGTCAGATATTGCAGCAGCAGCACGCCAATGCCGCCAAAACCGATCCCGGCCCATAAGATAAAACCGAGCAGCCACGATCTAAGCGCCTGTTCGGTATCAAAATAAAGACCGATCGCCCAAACGATTAGACCGATCCCGCCGATGCCGAGCGCGATCGTCCGAATAGAATTTAGCTCAGCCGGTGCCCTAAATTCGCTCTGTTCAGTCATCAGTGTGCACCCCCGGTTGTGTTCGCGTTCGGTGATCCGGCAGGAATGGGGGTATTGCCCGATATGTTCGAATTCATCTTTAAGGTCTCGTCCGGGTTCTGGCTGACCTGCAGCGTTCTAATATAAGCCGCTACCGCCCAACGGTCAGCCGCCGAAAGTTTGTCAGCATAGCTGTTCATTTTTCCGAATCCATTTGTCATCACGTCGAAAAAGTGGCCGACGGGCGCATTACGAAGCCGGTCGTCGTGGTAGGTCGGCGGCTTGGTGAATCCGCGTCGGACGACCATGCCGTCGCCGTTGCCGGTTGGGCCATGGCAGACAATACAGTAGATATTGAAGCGGTCCTGTCCGCGGTCAACAAGCTCTTTGGTAACCGGCATCGGAAACTCGTCGATCATATTGGGAAAGCTGGTTATGATCGTGTTGCCTGCGGC
>JBDTMQ010000444.1:0-2915 GCA_039934155.1 Acidobacteriota bacterium
TGATCGCTACGCCGTGGCTGGCCCACCTTGCCTCAAAAGAAGGCATCATGGTCGTCGAAAAGATCGCCGGAAAAAAAGTACAGCCGATCAAGCTCAATCTGGTCCCCAATTGTACATACTGCGATCCTGAAGTAGCGTCGGTCGGACTGACCGAGGCAAAGGCCAAAGAAGCCGGGCATGATGTCAAGATAGGCAAGTTCCCATTCACGGCGTCGGGTAAAGCACGTATTCTCGGTGAAACAGATGGTTTTGTAAAGATCGTCAGCGAAAAGAAATACGATGAGGTATTGGGCGTTCATATCATCGGCCCGCACGCGACCGAATTGCTGGCCGAGGCATGCGTCGGAATGGCGCTTGAGACGACAGCCGACGAGCTTGGACGCATAATGCACGCGCATCCGACGGTTTCTGAAACCGTGATGGAGGCAGCCGAAGGCGTACACGATCTGGCGATCCATATTTGATCGGCCTAATTGATTTTGAATCGCCGCAATACAGCAGCATTGCCAGCCGAGCTTATGCGAACCGGGCGAAAGCTCTTACTTTTATTCGTGATCGCAATGCTGATGCTCGCATCGTGCAGCAGATCTGGCGGACCGGCTGCACCTGCCGATGACGAACTTACTGTTTCCGCGGCGATCTCGTTGAAAGATGCTTTTGATGAGATCGGCGGGCTTTATACACAAAAGACCGGCCGAAAGATCGTGTTCAACTACGGCGCTTCCGGCGTGCTTCAGAAACAAATTGCGTCGGGCGCGCCGATCGATGTTTTTGCATCGGCAGGGGATAAACAGATGAACGAACTGTCGGCTAACGGCTTGATTCTCGAATCGACCAGGCGGGACTTTGCCGGCAACAGGCTCGTATTGATCGTTCCGAGGAATTCGCAGTTCGATCTTAGCCGGTTCGAAGATCTGGGAAATGAACAGATCAATAAGATCGCGGTCGCAAACCCGGCGACCGTACCGGCCGGACAATATACAAACGAGCTATTTGCGAAAAAAGGACTGATCGAGAGTCTTCGATCAAAGCTGATACTGGCCGAAAACGTTCGTCAGGTTCTTGACTACGTTATCAGAGACGAGGTCGATGCCGGCATCGTTTATCAAACCGATGCCAAAGCGGCGGGTGATAGTGTCCGTGTATGCGCTTTTTCAACGGCGGACGATCACGATCCGATCAGATATCCGATCGCGGTCGTAGCCGGCAGCGGGTCGGCCGGTACGGCAGCGGATTTTGTTGAGGTGGTTTCGAGTCCTGAAGGCCGAAATATCCTTCAGAAATACGGTTTCGACGGCCCGCCGAAAAATTGATCTGGGAATCCGTACAAATTTCTCTACTTGTCGTGACGATAGCCACGATCGTGGTCGCTGTCGTCGGACTTTCTTTTGCATATCTTTTAGCGCGATACGATTTTTTCGGTAAGGAGCTTCTTGACGCTCTCCTGACGATGCCGCTCGTTTTGCCGCCGACAGTCACTGGCTATTATCTGATCGTTCTTTTGGGCCGCCGCGGTTTGCTTGGCAGCCCGATCTATGACCTTACAGGCTGGAGCTTTGCATTTACCTGGCAGGGCGCGGTCATCGCCGCAGTGGTCGTCGCATTGCCGATAATGATCAAAGCCTCGCGGGCGAGTATCGAAAGCGTCGGACGGAATTTTGAGGACGCCTCGTACACGCTCGGCAAAGGACGTCTGGAAACTTTCTTTAGGATCACGCTTCCACTTGCAAAACGCGGCGTTATCGCCGGTATCGTACTTAGTTCTGCACGCGCGTTGGGTGAATTCGGTGCGACGCTGATGCTGGCGGGGAATATTCCGGGCAAAACACAAACGATGCCGCTGGCTATCTATGAGGCAGTTTCGACCGGGGCCGACATTCGGGCAAGTTTGTTGGCCGTGATCCTGACTGTCGTTTCAGTTACAGCCGTTTACCTGACCAACAAAATGACGCGGGCGAGGATCTATTGATAATGCTGACGGTAAACGCAAAGAAAAGATTTGCTGATGCCGGAAGATCAGGATCGAGCATTGAAATCTCATTCGAAGCCGGCAATGGGTTTACTGTCGTTCTCGGTCCGTCGGGTTCCGGAAAATCGACCACGCTGAAGATGATCGCGGGGATCATTCGGCCTGATTCCGGGTTGATCAAACTCGGCGACAGGGTTTTCTTTGATTCGTATACCGGAACCGACCTCGCGATCAAAGACCGACGGGTCGGATTTGTTTTTCAGGATTACGCTCTCTTCCCGCATCTGTCGGCCGAGAAGAATATTGCGTTCGGAATAAAGGGATCAGATGCGCGCTCGAAAGCGGAAACGTCTCTTTCGCTGCTCACGTTATTTCATATCGAACATGTCCGGCATCGGCTTCCGGCCGAGATGTCCGGCGGCGAGCAGCAGCGTGTCGCGGTCGCAAGGGCACTTGCGTCAGATCCGTCGATCGTCTTGTTGGACGAGCCGCTGTCGGCTGTCGATCAGGAAATGCGGTCCCGCCTGCTCGACGAGATCGTGGCCGCACAAAACAGATCGAATATTCCGTTCATTTACGTCACACATAATATTTCCGAAGCCGAGCGTCTCGGGGGAAATCGTATAATTTTGGCCGATCCGAATGAGCCGGGCCGCATCGAAGCTTAACGACCTGATTTAACAAGATATAGCTTCGGCTTTTTGATATAATCACCCTTTTTATGAGGCCCGCACCGACATCATATCCCCGAAACAAGATCAAGGTCCTTTTGCTTGAAAACATCTCAGACTCTGCCGTCGCCGAATTCAACCAAGGCGGTTACCTCGAGATAGAAAAGTTAAACGGGGCATTAAGCGAAGAAGATCTAATGAAGGCTGTCGAAGGCGTTCATCTCCTCGGCATCCGCAGCAAGTCCCAAATAACGGCGAATGTTATCGGTGCCGCC
>JBDTMQ010000445.1:0-2362 GCA_039934155.1 Acidobacteriota bacterium
CGATGCCAAACAGCTAGAGACGGTGAAGGACCGCATCGCGACCGAACGAAGCCGCGAACGGATCAAGCAGATGACGACCGATGCGGAACGTCGAGCGGTCTCGGCCGAGCTTGAAAAATACAAGCAGGAACAGGCCAACGAAACGATCCTTAAACTGTCCGAAGACTACGACAAGGGCGCGCTGCTCGTATTTTACTTTGCCGACCAGCTAAAAGGTGTCGAGGATTCCGGTTTTGACATCGCCTCGTCGATGCGTGAAATGCTTTTGTCGCTCGATCCCGCCAAGGAAGCTAACCGATATCCAGAATACGCCGACGCCCGAAAGCGCGCCCTGGCGGCGCGCGAAGAACGTAAGAAAAACCCGGGAATAGCCGCCGTTGTCGAAAATCCGGTCACCGGCAGTCTGCTCGAGATCCAAAAAGTTATCGATGCAAAAAACTATCCGAAGGCCGCTGCCGATCTGAACCAGCTTGCCGCAAAGCACGGCGACGATGCTCGCATCTATTACAACCTCGGCCGTGTCGCGAGCCTTCAGGCCCAGGCGATCACCGACTCCGACGAGCAGAAAGCGAAGCTGCTGGAGGCAAAAAGCGCTTACGAAAGGGTGGTCAAGATCTCTCAGGCACAGGCGGCCGACCCGGCCCAGAGGCAGAAGGTCGATGTCGCCCTGCTCTCGCTTTCATACGTCGCACTCGCCAAAATATACGAGTTTTACGACGATAAAACCTATGCCATGGGCATTTATGACGCGGCGATAAGGCTCGGCAACGTACCAGGCGGAGCTCACGGCGAAGCGATAGCCGCCAAACAGAGGCTGCTCAAAGGCCAATAGAGAGTCGGGTAGCACGCGCGATCGCTATCTGGTAACGTCTAACAAATGCCGAAGCAAACTTTCCGCAGCGGATTCGTCGGTCTGATCGGCCGGCCGAATGCCGGCAAATCGACGCTTTTGAACCGCCTCGTCGGTGAAAAGATCGCCGCCGTTTCAAATAAACCTCAAACGACACGTCATAAGATCAAGGGCATCGTCACACGCGACGACGGTCAGATCGTTTTTGTGGATACGCCCGGCGTTCACAAACCCGGCTATCTGCTCAATCGCCGGATGATGGCCGCCGTTCACGACGCAATTCTTTCCGTCGACCTTCTGGTCCTGATGCGCGACGCCAGCGTCTCGACCGGTAACGGCGACAAATTCGTTCTTGATCTGGTGAAGAACGCCGAGAAGCCCGCCATCCTGGTACTCAACAAGATCGACAAAATAAAGGACAAGAGTCAATTGCTGCCTCTGATCAAAAGCTATGCCGCCGAGCACGAATTTCAAGAGATCGTTCCGGTGTCGGCCCTTAAGGGCGACGCGGTCGAGAATCTATTGACCCAGATCGTAAAGCACCTGCCCGAGGCCGACGCAATTTTTGAGGCGGACGAATTGACCGATCAGCCGCTGAGGCTGATGGTCGCCGAGATGGTCCGCGAAAAGATACTCGCAACGACGGGCGAAGAGATCCCGTATGTGACGGCCGTCGTTACTGAACGGTGGGATGAGAGCGACCCGCAAAAACCGCGTATCTATTGCGCGATCTATGTCGAACGCTCTTCGCAAAAAGGTATTTTGATCGGAAAAGGCGGTGCAAAACTGAAAGCGATCGGGACCGAAGCCCGCCGCGATATCGAAGCATTGTTGGGCCTACATGTACACCTTCAACTATTTGTAAAGGTCGTCGCCGATTGGCGCAACCGCGAGCAGGATCTCGATGAAATGGGCGTTAGAGAATGACGCCGCATCCCGTAAAATGGTACGCCGTGACCGTCGATGTGATACCCGAGGCAGCCGAGTCGGTCGAGTTTGCATTCAATACGCTCGACGCCGCGGGAACCGAGATCGATCAGATGCCCGGCGGATCGCGAGAGATACAGGCGGTTATCGGCTATTTCGATTCGAGGATCGAAGAATCAGCGGTTCGCGAAGAGATCTTGAATTCGCTGAATGTTTACGGTTTTGATGCATCGGTTTTGCACGGTATCACGATCGCGGATGTCGAGGAACGCGATTGGCTTGCCGAGTGGAAAAAGCATTGGAAACCCACGGTCGTGGGACCATTTGTCGTCGTGCCGCCGTGGGATGCGGCCGGCCGGTCGGGAAAGATAACGATCACGATCGAGCCGAAAATGGCGTTCGGGACCGGCACGCATGAAACGACACAACTGTGCCTGGAAGCGATCGGGAAATATTACCGGCAGGGCGCATCTTTCCTTGATGTCGGGACTGGCACGGGCATTCTGGCCATCGCCGCCGCAAAACTTAACGAGGACCCGACGTTGGCGAGGATCTATGCCTGTGACACCGACGCCGAAGCCGTCG
>JBDTMQ010000446.1:0-8064 GCA_039934155.1 Acidobacteriota bacterium
TACAGTTCGACTTTAATTACACCTATTCCTTCTCGAAGGACAACAACTCAAGCGTCGCCAACACGGTGATCGGTGGTTTGGTATTTGATCTTACCAACCCCGATATCGGCTACGGTCCGTCGGACTTCGATATTCGTCACCTGCTCAACGCTAACTTCATTTACGAACTTCCCTTCGGAAAAGGTAAATGGATCGGCGGAGGCGCACCGGGCTGGGTGAATCAGTTCATTGGTGGCTGGCAGCTTTCCGGTATTTACACATACCGTTCTGGCCTGCCTTTCAGCGTTTTCACGAATTCCTTCCCGGTTTCGTTCACTCTGGAAACGCCGGCCGTGCTTACGGGCAGCGTTCCTCGCGGCAACATTGATGCGTCAGGGTCTAACATCAATTTCTTCGGAAGTCCGGCAGAAGCGGCCGCGGCCCTGGGCGCGTTCCGCAATGTCACGATGGGTGAAACGGGCAGCCGTAACGTCCTTCGCGGACCCAGCTTCTGGAACGTTGACCTCGGCCTTGCTAAAAACTTCTCGCTTCCGTGGGAAGGACAACGGATCCAGCTGCGGATGGATGCATTTAACGCATTCAATCGCAATGTATTCGCGAATCCGACGCCGACGCTTTCAGGGTTTCTGACAACTACCGGTGTTCCGCAGCCAACATGTAACGCAAGCAGCGTTTCTTGCGGTTTCGGACAGATCAACGGGACGGCAACTACGGCGCGAGAAGTTCAGTTCGCAATTCGTTATGACTTCTAATAGCGGTTAAGCTATCGTGTTTTACACTTTGGCCTTTTGAGCGATCAGAAGGCCTTTTTTTTATTTTAAATTGTCTGTGATGTAACTTTGAAGTTTCTTTCGGTCGGAATAGTCTGGTCGTTTTTCCAAAAAGGTCTTGTACTCGGCAGCGGCCCGGTCCTTCGCGCCTGCCGCATCGTACAGTGCCGCAAGACGAAGATGGATCTCGGCCTTTTCGATCGGCGAAAGTCGGATCGCCTCGTTCAACGCGATCACAGCATTGTTACCCTGCTTGACCTGGAGGAACGACTCACCCAGGAAGTGAAATGCGTCAGCCGATTTTTCATCGATCCGCGCCGCCGCAATAAAACAGGGGATGGCCTTGTCGTAAGACTTTTGCGAATGGGAAAGCTTGCCGAGATTTATTTGGGCGAGGAAAAAAGTAGGATTAGCCGCGGTCGCCGCCGAATAGGCCGATTCTGCCTTATCGAGTTTTTTATAGGAGAAGTAAAGTGAGCCGAGTTCGGTCCACGCAACAAAATCCTTTGGATCCTTTGCAACTAATTCTTCCAACAATGAAATGGCCAAAGGGGCCTTATTGTCGCTGATCGCCTGAAGGGCTTTATCCATCGACTTTTCGGCTTCGGCACTTCGTACATAAGCGTCCTTTACTGAAACGACGTCCGTTAGGGGCTGGGATGATCGTTTGCTGACGTTGCCGAAATTGAGAGTAATGTCCGGTCGGGCAGTATTGCCCTGGCCAAGGCCGAGAATGGTTCGGCCAACCTCAATTCCGTTTGCTTCGAAGATCAGAGTTGCTCCGTTTCGCGGTGACGTCAGGAAATAATAATAGCCATCGTCATTCAGCTGCTGCCGGGCCATTTGCGATCCGCTCACAAATAGATAAACGTAGACCGTCGGCAGCCGGTCGCCCTGTCTCACTCCCTCGATAGAGACTTTGCCGAAAATTGCCGGACCCTCGAAGGGAATTGAAAGGCCCGACGCCTGCCGAGTGTCCTCGGTCTGGGCGACGATCGCTGGTGCGGTAAATAAGAAGATCGTTCCAGCGGCTAACAAGACCCGTTTTTCATTCTCACCTCATTGATGAACAGATTTGCCTTCGATTCTTAAACCAAACGGACGGCCAGGTCAAGCGATCTGCAACCTGATCAGCGGGCTGCGAATGCGTCATTGCCAGTTATTTCTTGAAGATGGCGGGTGTCATTTAAGGCAAGTACGCGGACGTTGTTTCGCCCGCGGATCTCAAACCGGCTGATCCCGCAATTTGAGGTGACTATCCACGGAGTTTGCTTCGTATCCGGTCGTATTGCACCCATTAGGTGGAGTGTTAAAAAACAAAGAGCTCCGGTATGCGAAAATATCACGATCCTTTCGCCCGGATAACTTCGCAGGATCTGCCAGAGTTTCGATGTGCTTCGTTGAAGCAAATGATGATAACTCTCGCCGTTAGTTATTACGTGATGCACATTGCGGCTGACCAATGCATAATAATCACGCGGAAAGGTCTCTTTTGATTCGTCAAAGGTGAGCCCCTCTAGAACGCCGACATTCCTTTCGCGAAAAGCCCGGGATCTCACGATCGGAACATTTACCAGGTTAGACAGCGGCTCTGCTGTTTTAACCGCTCTCAAAAGGTCACTCGAATAAATAACGTTAACCTTTTCATCCGCCAGCGTCTTTGCAGTAATTACGGCCTGTTGTTCGCCCAGCTTAGAAAGCGGCGTCGGCCCATGACCGCCAAAACGCCCTTCGGCATTACCGTCTGATTGGCCATGTCTGACGAGAAACAGTCGGGTTACAGGCATCGCTCTTTTAGAACTGATTTTAGACAGCAGACCGATTAAACGGCAACCGCATCCGCTTTCAGCTTTTCGGTTTGATAGTGTGTCGTTAGGGCTTCGATAAACTCGTCGAGCTGTCCTTCCATGACCAGATCAAGTTGATGGACCGTTAATCCGATCCGATGATCGGTCACCCGATTTTCTTTGAAATTATAAGTTCGGATCTTTTCTGAGCGATCACCGCTGCCGACCATCGACTTGCGCTCGGCCGAAAGGGCATCATGCTGCTTTTGTTCCTCTAATTCCTGCAGCCGTGCCCTCAATATCCGCATTGCCTTTTCTTTATTTTTGATCTGAGACTTTTCGTCCTGCATTGATACGACCACATTTGTCGGCAAATGCGTTAGACGGACAGCTGAATATGTTGTGTTGACCGATTGGCCGCCGGGACCGGAAGAACAAAAATAGTCGACCCTAAGGTCTTTTGGATCGACCTGAACGTCGACCTCTTCTGCCTCGGGGAGAACGGCAACGGTAATAGCGGAAGTATGAATACGGCCGCTGGTCTCGGTCTGTGGAACCCGCTGAACCCGATGTACCCCTGATTCATAGCGCATTTTGGAATAAACACTGTCGCCCTCGATGATCGCAACGGCATCCTTAATTCCGCCCACACCGGTATCGGACATCTCGGTCACTTCCATTTTCCAGCCTTGTCTCTCGGCAAAGCGTACATACATCCTGAGTATCTCGGCCGCAAATAGGGTGGCTTCGTCGCCGCCAGTTCCGGCTCTTATCTCAAGAATGACGTTCTTTTCATCATAAGGATCTTTCGGCAGCAGCAGGACTTTCAGATCTTCTTCGGCTGCAGGGAGTTTTCCTTCGATCTCACTTACCTCGACCAGGGCCATTTCGCGCATGTCCGCATCGTCGGCCGCGGCTTCGGCTAAACTCTTTGCACCATCGAGGTCCTCATGCATTTTCTTGACCTCGCGATACTTCTCGACGATTTCACCGAGACTTCGGTGCTGTTTCATCAACTTGGCGTATGCGGACATATCAGACATGAACTCCGGTTGAGAGATCTGTTCCGTCAACTCCTCATAGCTTTTTTCGATCTGTGCCAGCTTTTCTAACATAATTTCCGCGAGGTGATCAGTAACAATTCAATAAGACGCAGGCCGATGCGATGCACTTACGCCGGCTCCATCTTTAATGATTCTTTCAACGCTTCGATCGCAACTTCCAACTGATCGTCGTCTGGCTCCTGGGTGGTGATATTCTGCAGCCACAGGCCGGGAAGCGTTATGAACTTGAATACCGCGCTCGATTCTTTTTTTGCCGCATAACGAATGACCTCGTAAGAAAGCCCCGCGACCAGCGGCATAAGAGCGATGCGAACGACAAGATTCAGCCAAAGCGCGTCAAATTTAATTACCGAGAACAGCACGATCGCAACGAGCATGACCACCATCAAAAACGAAGTACCGCATCGGGGATGCTGTCGTTTCTGCGTCACGGCGTTCGCGACATTGAGATCCAACCCCTTTTCCCAGGTAAATACCGTCTTATGCTCGGCACCGTGGTATTCAAAAACACGCCGAATATCTTTGAGATATGACATCGAAAAGATCATCACGACGAAGAAAAGCATCCTGACCAATCCGTCGGCGAGATTGAAGGCTATCCACGAATGGGGTTTGATCTCCCAAACATATGCCTTTATGGTTTCGAACCATCCTGCCGATGACGAAATAGTCGGCGCATCCGCCCAACCCAGTGAGATAAATACGATGTTGGTCAGAACCAACGGAGCCACGATGAACAGAAGCACGTTGAAGCCAAGGGCAAAAATGATAGAACCCGCGGCGCCGGCAGACTGGGCGGCCTTTCCGGGTTTTCGGCTGTCGGGCATAATGATCTTGACCGGTGCCCTTGTAAATTCGGGATCTGACGTGCCTTCGACCAAGGCTGGCTCGATCTCTTGATTTTCTTCGTGCGTTTTTACGTCCTGTGCCTTCAGATCCTCTTCATAGATCCGGGCTGAAAAGTTCAGTGCCTTTATCCCAAGTGCCATCGACTGGACCAGAGTTGCACCGCCGCGTAAAACGGGCCAACTCAGCCACTTATACTTGTCGCTCCATTTTGGCAGCGTCTCGGCCGTACGCACGATAGAGCCGTCCGATCTTCGGCAGGCTATCGCATAGGCGCCCGGCGTTCGCATCATGACGCCTTCCATCACCGCCTGCCCGCCGACGATCAAGTCACGCTCGACGGCAAACAAAGTATGCAGAAATTTGATCTTTCTCGAGGTGTTTAGAATTTTCATGCAATTAACCCGCCGCCGGCACTCCGTCCTGACTAGTGTTTTTAACCTCTTTCCCGTCCGTCAAAACGCTGAAATGGCCGTTACTTTCCAAAAAGCACTTCTTAACTTTAGAAATGTCCTCAATACCTTGCTGTCTGACCTGGCTCAACAGGTCATCTTCGGTGATCATTTCCTTTGACATATTTCGTCGCAGCATTTTTCCATTATCGATCAATAATAACGCCCCGGGTTGAAGGATACGGGAGAAGAAAGTTGACCTGAAACCTAGTAGGTCAAAAAGATAATCCCAAAGCACGATCGTCGATATCAGGATCATTGCTTCGGTAATAGAATGGGAATCACCGGCCATTCCATTTTGAGCAGCATCCGCAATAACGACGATGACCAAGAGGTCGGCGATGCCGATCGCCCCGGCCTGCCGGCGAAAAATCCTGAGCAGCACGAACATGCCGATGTACATTAGCGTGCCCCGGATCACCACCTCAATGATGGACTCGGTCGGAACGAACATCGATTGCCAATCTATATTAAACATCGCTGTTACGAACGCAAAAGAATGACGCCGACCCTTTTTTCCTATCGACGACGTATTTTGAACAAAATAGCATCGATCGGCGCGAAAGCGTCGGCGTCAAACTGAATTTAGCTAATGTGTAAATGCGGCCACTATTTAGAAGCCTGTGCTCCGGGGCGTGCATACCGCTTATTAAAGCGGTCAACGCGTCCGGCGGTATCAACCAATTTCTGTTTACCTGTGAAAAACGGATGGCAGTCTGAGCAAATTTCGACGTGAAGCTCTTCGCCCAAGGTCGACCGGGTCGTAAACGAATTCCCGCATGCGCAGACAACGTTAATATCCTGATAGTTCGGATGGATCTCTTGTTTCATAATCTCACTTTACCTCGCCGTATATAAGCGATGTGCGATATAACGCAATCCTTAACTATAGGCAAACCAGGCCAATTAGTCAAGTTTTTGACTGGGATCCAGATAGGGCGTCGGATTCCCATTGGTCGAGCAGTGTTTTCAGGCGATGATGTCGAATACCAAAGATTGTCATGATGTCGGCGATCTGACCGGCCGCCCTTTTATCGACAGAAGAGCTGTTTTTTACAGCAACCAGCATGTTATTTTTTGGAGTATGTTCGGTTGGTACGAATTCGAACAATTTCGTGCTGTATCCGATGCGTTCGAGAAGAAGTGACCGGATGCCGTCTGTTATGGTCTCGGCGGTCCTTTCGATCATGACAGGATGTTTCAGAATTCCCGAAAATGGTTCCCGCGTTGACATCTGCCGCCGGACCTCTCGATGACAGCACGGTGCGGCGACGACGATCACGGCTTTTGAACTTACAGCCTTAAAGATCGCATCGTCGGTCGCCGTGTCGCAGGCGTGCAGTGCTATTAAGATATCGACGGGGCCTGTGTCGAAGTCGCCGATCTCGCCTTGGATGAACTTTAGGCCGGAATAACCGATGGCATGAGCCGTAGAATTACAAAGGTCGACCATGTCCGCTCGGGTATCGATACCCCGCATTTCAACGTCGAGTCCCAGATTATTGGCAAAATGGTCGTATGCGGCAAAAGTCAAATATCCCTTCCCTGAACCCATATCGACGATCGATATCGATCTCTCGTCGCGAAGCGACGATCGCTCCCACAGTCCGTTTAGTATTTCGACGAACTTATTGATCTGTCGCCATTTGTTCTGCTGGGGGGCGTAAACTCTTCCCTCGCCTGACGTGATGCCAAGTGACCTCAAATATGGGGCGTTTTCGCTGATATGCGCTGTTTTCGGCCGGTTGTGGGCTAATAACGGCTTTTCGTGGACGGCCGCGTTCTTAAAAATTCGTGAGCTCCGTTTTCCCAGTGTAATTCGGATTTCTTCTGAAAGCGTGACCAGGTGCCCCGTCCGAAACCCTGAAGAAAGATGCTGATGGATTTCGCGGCCCGCTTCGGCCAACGCGACCGACTTTGCCACGTCACGAGTTTTATAACGATAAACGAATGACACTTTCGGCCCGGCCTGTGTCTCGATCGGGCGTATCAGTATTTTTTGCAGTTCGGGAGGTGAGCCTTTATAATTGCCCAAAGTTAATTTTACAAAAGAATTTCCGGCGAGACTCGCCTCAAATTCTTTTATAAATTTATCGATATTTTCATTCACGCCCGAATGTATTGCTATGGATCCAAGGTTAACACAAAAGGAAAACGATGCGAACAATGCGGCCGGTGCTCGGCTCTTGGTGGCCGTCGCTTATTTATTGCGTGAGACATTCGAAGGCTCGCCCGAGGGACTGCCGAGCGCGTACCTCGACCGCGGGGTCGGCTTTTTCAATACGATCGACCGAATAAATGCAGGATCGGCGTCGCAGGAGTTTTTTGGAACTACGGTCTCGGCGCAGACCGAGCATGCAAAGTTCTATTTGGATCGCATCTGCGAGTTCATAAACGGAAGGACGGAGCGCGTCAATTGGGACGATAGCTGGCTGATCGAGACAGTAAATGACGATGAATGGGACGCCTTGCGTCAAAGCGTTCGACGTTCATACGAAAATACGCTTCGGTGCATCGCCGCGGTCGATGAGTGGAACGAAGAACGTCTCGGCATGGTGGTAGGAATGGTCGCTCATACCGCATATCATTTGGGATCGATCAGGCAGATCGCCAAGAAAATTTCGGTCTAACTTTAGTAATTGCACTTTCTAAAAGAAATATGGAAAACATGTTCCATCTGGCTTTCCCGGTGAACGATCTCGAGGCCGCACGAGAGTTTTACGGCGGCGTTCTCGAGTGTCCCGAAGGTCGAAGTTCGGATACGTGGATCGATTTCGATCTATACGGCCATCAGATCGTGACCCATTTGTCTGAGACCGGCGCCGGCGTAAGATCCGTAAATGGCGTAGACGCCGACAATGTTCCGGTTCCTCATTTTGGCGTGGTCCTAACGATGGATAAGTGGCGCCATCTTGCTGCAAGGCTTCGTGATAAAGGCGTGGACTTCGTGATCGAGCCAAAGATCCGATTTGCAGGCGAGATCGGCGAACAGGCGACGATGTTCTTTCTGGACCCCAGCGGAAATGCCCTTGAATTCAAGGGCTTTAACGACCTTTCTCTCGTCTTTGCCAAATAAAAAGGTCGAAGGAATTTTGGCACATGGTGTTCTGGTGGTCATTTTGGCTACCGACCTTAAACCAATTTC
>JBDTMQ010000447.1:0-6524 GCA_039934155.1 Acidobacteriota bacterium
GCCAATTTCCTTTCATTACTGCGAGGCGCTCGGTGCGCTCTCGACGGCTTGCCGAACAGGGAGCTCAGCGGCAGCAGAGTCTATTAGCGTCTTACCGGGATATGGCCCGGGCATTCGCCAGCCGCCTGTCGTACGACACGCTTCATGTCGTCGTTCAGCAAAACCTGCTGCCGTTTCTTTGGAAGGATGGATGTCTCGGCGGACGCACTTTCGACGTGTTGATGACAGCTCTGCCGATGGCGGAACTGCAAAGCACCCTCGACCATGCGGCAAGCCTGCATCCTGAAAGTACGACGTTGGGTGACTTTCGTGCCGATCAGGTGCTCGTTTCAGCCGAATCCGACGCTCTAAGCAAAGCCAGGCGAATAATTACACCGCACACCTTCATCGCCTCTCTTTTTCCTCAGCAGGCCGAACCGATCAAGTGGAAATTGCCCGATAAGCGGGAAATCGGCGAGCGGCCTCTAAATGGCAAAGCACGAGTTGTGTTTCCGGCATCTACCGTCGGCCGAAAAGGTTGCTACGAGCTTCGCGAAGCGTTGCGCAATTCCGATGCGAAGTTGATCCTGCTCGGACCGATCATTGAATCTGAGGGGTTTTGGGATGGATTCGATGTGGAAAGAGGGGGGGAGAATTGGATCCAGAACGCTGATCTTGTAGTGCTACCTGCATTCGTGGAACATCGTCCGCGCCGCTTATTAGCCGCCGCCGCTGCTGGAATTCCCGTGATCGCTTCGGCTGCGTGCGGTGTCAAAAACGTCGCCGGGATAGAAACTATCGCCTCGGGTGATCCTACGGCGTTGAGAATTGCGCTTGATAAACACCTATCGCCTTTAGAATAAAAACTTTCGGTCTCAAGCAACCTAACTCGAATCCAAGCGCTCTTACGAATAGAATTATCGCCGGAGCATCAACGTGGTTACACTTTCCCGATTATTATTTATCTTATTTATATTTTCTGTCGGCGTAACTGCTCAAACCAAGCCGTCGGATGATCCAAAGGGGGTCGAGATCTATCTTGCTCGCGACGATGGCTCAGGCAAGGCGGGCGAAGCTGAGTCGGTTTTTGGTATCAATGATGTTCCGATCTACTGTGTGGTACAGTTAGCCTCCGATAAACCGGTAACTGTCAAGATGAATCTGGTAGCCGTAGACGTGCCGGGCGTGAAACCCGAAACTCACGTAGTCTCAACGACATACACGACCAAGGACAATCAGGACCGTGTCAATTTTACTGGGCGTCCGCACGGGAAGTGGGTTGCGGGAAAATATCGCGTAGATGTTTTTGTGGAAGATCAGCCGGCGGGTAGCGTGGGTTTTTCGGTCCAAAAGACGCTGGCGTTGCCAAAAAAGCTTATTCCCGAAGGGATCGTTGAACAACCGAATCGTCCCAAGCCAAAAATAGCGGGTCGGCTTACAAAATCGTAAATCTCTTAAAATAGATGCAAAAATGCCTCGAACTCTAGTTCGAGGCATTTTCTGTTTTTAAACTCTGCTTACCAGCGGTTGTTGCCGCCGCGACCGCCGCCATAACCGCCGCCGCCGCCGCCGCCGCCGTAACCACCACGGCCGCCGCCACCGCCACCGCCACCGAATCCACGATTTTCACGCGGTTTTGCTTCGTTGACCTTCAGTTCACGGCCATCGACCTCTTTACCGTTCAACTCTTCGATCGCACGTTCGGCATCTTCTTTGTTGGCCATTTCCACAAAGCCGAAACCGCGTGAGCGGCCGGTGTCACGGTCTTCAACGACAGTTGCCGTCTCGACCGTTCCGATCTGACCAAACAGTTCTTCGAGCTCGCTGTTCGATGTATTGAACGAGAGATTTCCTACATAAAGTTTCATTGACATATCAAAATTTGTTCCTTGTTCCCGCGCTTTACCGCGGAACTTCAAAGAAGTGTCGATAGGCGAATTTGTTTCTTGGGATACGGTCGGCCCTTGAAGATTCGAATTCGAACGTCCGGAAGTACGGAGCCACTTCTATTCCAATTATCCAGCCTGCCCTCGAACTTCCAAACGCCGCCAAATAAACTTTATCAGCCGGGCGCATCACCGCTGATGCGCGAGAGAAGGATTAACAAAATTCATGATGCACGTTTTTAAGGCCGGTTGCAAATGAAACGGGACGCATTTTTGATCGGGCTTTACAAGTATATCGTGGAATAACTTTAGCGAGGTGACACAGTTAGAAGCCGGGCGGTGTTATTATTATGACCAGATTTCACTTTTGTTCATTATTCCAGGAGGATCATCAATGAATTTTTTTAAAGGATATCCGGCCTACATTTCGATCGCAGTCATTGCTTTTCTATTTGTAAACTCTTTTGCCCAGGGCCCGGCCGAGGCTATCGATAAATACCTGAATGCCCGTTCTGAAATGGGGAGCTTCAGCGGTGCAGTTCTTGTTGCCCGGGACGGAAAGATCCTTATTCGTAAAGGTTACGGTTACGCCGACGTCGAAAAGAAGGTGTCTTATACCCCGGAAACACGGCATGAAGTTGCCTCGATCTCAAAGATGTTCACCTCTTTTGCGACGCTTATCCTCCGTGACCGCGGCAAGCTTTCGCTCGACGATCCGATCTGCAAATTCATCGACAGTTGCCCGGATAGCTGGAACCCTGTGACAATTCGCCACCTAATGCGGCATTCGTCGGGGATTCCCGATTACGAAGAACCACGGGGTCTTGGATCTGAAAAATACCTTGAGTTCATGGCGAATCGGGCTGCGTCCAGCCAGATCGTTGAAAATGCAAAAAAGCTTCCGCTCGATTTCAAGCCAGGCGAGAAGTTTTCGTACTCGAATACCGCCTATATCATTCTTAGTCAGATCGTTCAAAAAGCCTCTGGAAAACCATTCGATTCATTCATCGAACGCGAGATACTGAAGCCGGCAGGCATGAAGAGCTCGGGCGTTTATAACGTGCGGAAGCTGCCCAACAAGCTCGCCAAGGGTTATTCTTACGGCGACCTGGGATGGGAAAAGACACTGGCCGGCGTTCCGTTGACAGATGGACACCTCAAACAGGTCCCGGTCCTTCCTTTCACTTCACCCGAGGGCGATGCATTCCTTTACACTACCGTCGACGATCTCTATGCCTGGAGCCGGATAATGGACGGCGGCGGGATCGCGTCTAAAAACCATCTTGTCGAGATATTTGAGCCAGGCGTTGGCGGTTACGGGTACGGCTGGTTTGTTGGGAAGGCGTTCGGCCAATCCCGGTACCGACATACAGGCGGACTGCCTGGATACATCTCTGACTTGATAAAATTTCCCGACGATAAGATCACCATCGTGCTTTTCTCAAACGTCGATCGCGCACGGCTCGGCAGTTTATCACGGGATATTTCTGCCATAGTATTGGGCCAGCCTTACGATATGCCTGTCCGCGGCAAGGTCGTGAAGCTATCAAAAGATCAACTGAATACCCTCGAGGGCGAATTCGCGATGGCAGACGGCGCCGTTCTCACCGTCAAGAATGAACCGGATTATCTAACAGCCAAAATTCCGGGGCGTTACACTGCGGGGTTGATCCCCCTTTCGCCTTATGAATTCTATTTTCCGTTAGGCGACGGCCGTGCGGTATTTTCGCTTGACGAATCAGGCAAGGTCAAGAGTTTAAATATGCGTTACAGCGGCGAGGACCACATTGGCGTTCGAAAGTAATAGAAAAGCAAACTATTGCGAACAACTCGACGGTTCCGGCGCATAATTTGATCATAAGCTCGAAAGATCTGCGGGAAAGGAGTGGAACAAATGTTTTGTCCGGGCTGCGGTTCAGAAGAAGCTCATTCGAACCAATTTTGCAGGTCGTGCGGTACAGACCTACGACCGGTGCGATATGCACTGGCCAAGCCGGACACAATAACTGCCTCGGCTGCCGCGGCACGCGAAGAGATCGGTCGCGCGGTCGCCGCACGCATACGAGATACACAGTCAGCGAGCGAGCTGAAAAAAGTGGCTGAGGATGTCTTACCTCAGATCGAAAAGTTTCTCGAGTCGCCTGAAGAAAAGCGTCTCAGGCGGATGCGGACCGGCACTACCATCCTGTCGGTCGGCCTTGGCGTGGCGATCTCGTTCTTACTGATAGGTGTGTTAGTGAAAGAAGACTTGTTAGTGCTTTCAGCACTGGGCCTCGTCACCTTTTTTATCGGACTCGGTTTTATCGTAAACGGTTTGCTGATGAGCCTGCCTGAAAGAACTTTACCCGGACGCGAGATCGCAGGGGCCTACAATAAGTTGGAGGCGATGGCCGATCTGCCGCCAGTCCAGCTCGCCGACCCGCCGGTAACTGCAGGCTTTACATCGGTTACCGAAGACACGACCCGGCACTTAAAAAGATCAGATCGTCAAGCCTCGGAATGAATCTTAAGATCTAATTATCTCTTTGATCTCATCGATGCGTATTTCGGCAGCCTCGCGGCCGAGATCGATCAATTCCTCGCGCTTGCTGATCTCATCGGGACGAAGGTGAGCGATCTCGGGAGCGATAAGCAGATCTGCGTGATAGTTCTGGTTTTTCGAAGCCGCCCTAAGTAGCAGCATCGCCGATTGGAACAACATCCCGAGCATGGTCCGCGGCGAACTTCTGAACGTGCTGCCGCAGGCGATCAGGTCAACGGCGATAACAACATCGGCGCCCATGGCTCTTACGACATTGACCGGTACTGGATTGACAACTCCGCCGTCGATTAGCATTCGTCCGTCGCTGGTCTCGAGCGGTGCGAAAACACCCGGCACGGCGCAACTCGCCCTGATCGCAAAAGACAGGTCGCCTTCAGTGAAAAGGACCTGCTCGCCGGAACCCAGGTCGCAGGCGACCGCGGCGTAAGGCACCTTTAGTTCCTCGATCATGCCGGCCGGAAATCTTTGTTTGATAAAATTGCCCATCGAGGCGTTGGAGAGCAGGGCACGCGGCGAATACGAGAGTCCGGTCATGTTGAACCAGGAGATCTTTCGCCCCAGGTCGATGATCTCGGCGGCCGTCATTCCCGAGGCAAGCGCTCCGCCGACAAATGATCCGGCTGACGTTCCCGAAATATAGTCCAAAGGGATCGAATGAGCCTCGAGCACCTCAATAACGCCGAGATGAGCGAAGCCGCGGGCGCCGCCGCCGGATAAAGCGAGCCCGACCTTTTTCCTGCCTGAATTTTGCAAAACCATCTTTCTCTGCTGTCCGTGAATTTCCGCCGATTGATTTTAACCGGTGACTGTGGAAAACTTAAATCCGCAATAATGAAGCCGCAAGAGTCGTTTCAGTTTCCTCGCCAACTGACCAGTGCAGACGTAGCCGCGGGCGAAAAGGCCTGCCCTGTTTGTTCGCGCGCAACACAGGACGAGTTTGTTCCACTTCTAGTACTTGAGGACGATCTCAGCCGACTGATCCAGGCCAATGCACCTGACACAGGAGAATTCAGAGCGGTCTGCGCTAGATGCGTTCGCCTTTTCGAGAGAGCCGCGGGACACATCGTCAGCGATGCCGCGATGCAAAAAGACGGCTCGCATGTACTTTCGACGCCACTTCGGCTGGACGCAGACGATAGGTTCACCGGCCGCGGCGTTACTATTGCTTTTTTAGACTCCGGATTTTACCCGCATCTTGATCTCACCACGCCGCGAAACCGGATCATAGGTTATCGAAGCTTGCTGGACGAGGACGGCCGGCTCGATTCGCTTTTTCAGCCTGACGTTGCCAGTTGGCACGGAATGATGACCTCAGTGGTCGCCGCGGGGAACGGGTCATTATCTAACGGCTTTTATCGCGGCATTGCGCCGGACGCCGATGTTGTTCTTGTAAAACTTGCGCGGACCGGACGTATCACGGACGATAACATTCGCGACGGATTGCAGTGGGTCATCGATAATCGCGAAAAATACCGAATTCGGATCGTGAATATTTCAGCCGGCGGTGATGACGAGCAAAGCTATATCAACGATCCGCTTTCGGAAAAGGTCGACGAATGCACCGCGCTCGGCATCGCGGTGGTTTGCGCGGTAGGGAATGCAGGGCATTTGCCTAATCATCCGGTCTTCCCACCCGCGAGCGCTCCCTCGAGCATCGCAGTCGGCGGACTCGACGACAAAAATTCGATGAATCGAGCAAAACGCGGCATGTATCGTTCGTCATACGGTCCGACGGTCGACGGATTGCAAAAGCCGGAGGTCATAGCTCCCTCGATATGGGTACCGGCTCCGATACTTCCGAACACACCAACAGCTCAGGCGGCGGCTCTGCTTGAAACTCTCGATAAGAGCGGTGATGCGGATCTTCATTCGATCATTCGATCTCATCCCGGTTTCGATGGTGAACTTGACGCTGCACTGGATCGACCGGTGCACAGCATTCGGCAGATCATCGCGCTTAAACTGCGTAGAGAGAACGTTATAACGAAGAATTATAAATACGTTGACGGCACCTCGTTTTCTGCCCCGATCGTCTCATCCGTCGCCGCTCAAATGCTCGAAGCCAACCCACAGCTCACCCCACAACAAATAAAACGCATACTCATTTCTACCGCTGA
>JBDTMQ010000448.1:0-1920 GCA_039934155.1 Acidobacteriota bacterium
CACGGATTTTGTGATAACGATGACCCTGTCCGCCGCGGACGCTGCGCAGCACGCGATTGAGAATCCATTCCTCCATACTTATCTGGGCGACGCGCGAATGTCGATAACCATCGGGCTGTTGGCTCTGCTCGCGCTGGTGTTTTTGCGGGGCTTTGGCGAAGCGATAGGTATCGCTGTCGTGATAGTCATAGTGTATCTCGGGCTGAATGCGGTCACGATCGGCGTCGCACTCTACCAGGTCTTTGCGGTCCATCCGGACCTGGTCTGGAACTGGAAATCGATGCTCTGGTCCCATCCCAGCGTAAACGGTAGCATCACATGGATGGTACTTGCGTCGCTGCTGCTGTTTCCTAAGCTTGCCCTCGGCCTTTCGGGATTCGAGACCGGCGTGGTCGTTATGCCGCTGATCAAAAGCGATAACGAACTCAGTCACGACGAGCTCGAAGAGATACACGCCACTCAGCTAAACGTTGCCCAGGCATCGCCGAACGTACAGGAACATTTGGCCAGCAGGATCCGCAATGGCAAAAAGCTCTTAAGCGGTGCGGCGATCATCATGAGCTTTTACCTGGTCGGCAGCAGTATCGCCACGTCGATGCTGATCCCGATGGAACTGATCCGCGAGGACGGACCGGCCAACGGCAGAGCAATATCGTTTTTAGCACACACTTTACTGGGAGAGATCTTCGGGACCGTCTATGATATTTCGACGATCTCGATCCTGTGGTTTGCCGGCGCGTCGGCCATGGCGGGATTGTTAAATGTCGTGCCCAGATACCTGCCGCGATACGGAATGGCGCCGAACTGGGCAAAGGCAACCAGACCGCTAGTTCTGATCTTTACGGGAATTTGCTTTGTGGTCACGATACTGTTTCGCGCGGACGTTGACGCCCAGGCCGGTGCATATGCGACCGGGGTGCTTGCCCTGATGACATCAGCCGCCGTTGCGGTGACGATCTCGGCCCTGAAAAAGAAACAGAAGGGGTGGATCGCCTTTGCTCTGATAGCAGTAGTTTTCACTTATACCACGGTCGTAAATATCGTCGAGCAGCCGAGCGGAATCAAGATCGCGGGACTGTTCATATTGGGCATTATCGTTGCATCATTCGTTTCACGTGCCCTCAGGACAACCGAATTGCGGGTCGACAAGATCGAATTCGATGCGAAAGCGATGGAGTTTATCGACGAACTTGCCGAGGGCGAGATCCGCATTGTTACCAATCGCAGGGAAGTCGGGAACGTCGCTGAATACCGATTCAAGGAGCATGAAAAGCGTATCGACAACCACATTCCCGCGACCGATCCAATAGTTTTCTACGAGATCGAGTTGGGCGATGCCTCTGAATTTTCGGGCGGACTGACGATCCGGGGCGTGGATATCGAGGGGTACAAGATCCTTCGCACCGAGTCGCCCGCCGTGCCGAACGCTATCGCTGCACTGTTAATGTATCTTAGAGACAAGACCGGAAAGATACCTCACGTGTATTTTGGCTGGAGCGAGGGAAACCCGATAATGTACCTCGCACGGTACATCCTTTTTGGCGAAGGCGATACCGCACCGGTAACCCGCGAGATCCTGCGACAGGCCGAAGAGGATCCAGAATTGAGGCCTAATGTACACGTTGGCGGTTAGTATGGCAGCGCTGGTTGCCATTGGGCGATATCAGGAGTATAGTCACCGCTTTGACAATAATGTCGCCGAAGTCGGAAGAATTCCGGCACGGGGGAACCACTTTTTGGGGCACAGCGTTTTCGCCGAACATTCCATAGTTCGAGCCCGTCAGCTAACCTCGTAGGCACAATGGAAGACAAGCCACTCTGACGAGTACGAGATCGTTCGGCCGCCATCTGCATGACTTGCTATGGCGGCCTTTTGCATTTTAAATATGCCTTTCAAAAAACGCGGGCGCTTTTCAAACT
>JBDTMQ010000449.1:0-2264 GCA_039934155.1 Acidobacteriota bacterium
GCCGTACTTTTGAGTGGCGAATGTTCTCGAGAGCTTCATAGCCGACAAAAACGAGCGGGACAATCTCAAGTGCACTGAATACCGACCCGAATGCCAGTGCAACCGTCGGTGTTCCCGCAAAATAGAGATGATGAAGCGTGCCGATTATACCGCCGCTCAAATATATTGCACCCGAAAGCAAGGCGGCATATGCTGCGTGATCGGCACGAATAACACGAAGTTTTGCAAAAAGGAACGCAATGACCACCGTTGCAAAGACCTCAAAGAAGCCCTCGACCCAGAGATGCACGACCCACCAACGCCAGTATTCGACGACCGTTAAATGCGAGCGCATTCCCCAAAAAAGTCCAGGTGCGTAAAAGAATGCTATGCCGGCGGTCGTCAAAAGATAAAGCATTACCAGCGAGCGACTGCCGTCTTTTTTCAACGCCGGTATCGCGCTTCGTGCGATAAGGAACAGCCACAAGAGCAACCCGACAAACAAAGCGGCTTGCCAGACGCGGCCGAGGTCGACGTATTCATATCCCTGATGACCGAACCAGAACCACAGGTCACCCGGCAGCATATGCATCACGCTCATCCACTGTCCGCCCATCGAGCCCAGCACAACGACGAGCAACGCTCCAAATAAAACGTCGACGCCGAGCTTTTGATACTTCGGCTCGTAACCGCAAATATAAGGCGCGATAAACAGGCCCGCGGCCAGCCACGCCGTGGCGATCCAGAAAATGCCGAGCTGGGTGTGCCACGTTCGCGAAATCACGTACGGAAGATAATCCTGAAGCGGTATGCCGTAAAATCCGCCGCCCTCGACGCCGTAATGGGCCGTGATTATTCCCATAACGATCTGCAGCAGAAAAAGCAGCGATACTACAAGAAAATATTTGACCGTTGCCTTTTGCGACGGCGTCAGCTTTTCGCCGACCAGCGGATCTTCGTCAGGCGTGTCGCGGCCCTCGGTCTCTTTGTGCCAACCGGCATAGAACCAGACCATGCCGCCGATGCTGGCGATCAATATGATTACGCTGACGCCAGTCCAGATTATCGAGCTGCTTGTCGGAAAGTTGCCGACCAGCGGCTCTGACGGAAAATTGCTTGTATACGAAATAACGTCGCCGGGCCGGTTCGCGGCCGACGCCCAGGCCGTCCAGAAAAAGAATGAATTAAGCTGTCTTAGCTTTACAGGATCTGACTGCGCATTCTTTTGGATCGCATATTCGGCGCTTCCATTCGAGAATACGTCAGAATAATGTTTTAGATTTTCTTCGAAAGCCCGAGCGCGGATCGGAAGCACAGTCAACTGTTCAGTCGTCGCGTCATAGCGGTTTGTGCGCACAGTATCCTGTAGCCGCTGCTGCAGCATGGCTTTTTGTTCGCTGTTCAGGCTTTCAAAGCGGTTGCCGAATTCCGCTTGGGACCAC
Organism: Acidobacteriota bacterium; assembly: GCA_039934155.1. Lineage (GTDB taxonomy): Bacteria > Acidobacteriota > Blastocatellia > Pyrinomonadales > Pyrinomonadaceae > OLB17. The sequence continues at coordinate 1,422 of JBDTMQ010000449.1, forward strand.
TCTTCCAGTATAAAAAGAGCTTCGCGGTGAAGGTAATCGGCCGTCCAGTCGGGTGCCACATATGAGCCGTGACCCCAGATCGACCCGACCTGCATTCCGCCCATCGCCTGCCAGACATTTTGCCCGTCAAGGATCGCCTGATCCGGAATAAGGACTCTACCGTCGGTCGAGACGACCTCGCGCGGAATGGGCGGGGCCTGTCGAAATATTTCTGTGCCGATCCAACCGAGGATCGCGAAAGAGAAAACAACCACTGATATCAGCAGTATCCAAAGTTTTTTCATTTTATATTCACCTCAAGTTTTGGAGGTTCTGAAATAAATTTAATCGAATAGAGTAGAAATTCGGCAGTTCACTGCCAGAATAATAGAAAACGCTTCAAAACGATAGTTTACCGTCTCATCTCAGCCCGATAATATGACCCTCGTCATAAATGTCCTGCTTTTTTCTAAACGGTCGATTTGTGGCAAAATTACTCTATGCAGTTTTCTTTTGACCCAGAGCTGGCAGACATTGCGTTTAAGGTAGAGGACGGTGAGCGTTTGACGTTTGACGAAGGCCTCGCTCTTTACAACACGACCGATCTAAACGCACTCGGCAAATTGGCAGACACGGTTAGACGCCGCAAGCATGGGCTGACGACGTACTACAACGTCAACCGGCATTTCAACCACACGAATATTTGCGTCGCCGACTGCAAATTCTGCGGCTTTTACAAACGTGCCCGGCAGGAAGGTGCTTACACGCATTCCGTGCAAGAAGGCATCGACATTGCCCGCACTGCTGTCGCCGAAGGTGCGACCGAGCTGCACATCGTCGGCGGGCTGAACAGCAAATTGCCGT
>JBDTMQ010000450.1:0-1880 GCA_039934155.1 Acidobacteriota bacterium
AAGGACCGGGTTGGCGGCGCTACAATCACGATGGCTACGGCGAGAAGTCCGACGGAAGTGCGTTTGATGGAGCGGGTGAAGGTCGCTGCTGGCCAATTCTGACGGGCGAACGCGGTCATTACGAGCTGGCTGCCGGACGCGATCCGATGCCTTTCATCGAAACGATGGAAAAGTTCGCCAACGAGGGCGGCATGTTGCCGGAACAGCTCTGGGATGCGGACGATCTGCCAGACAAAAAGCTGAAGCGCGGCAGCCAGCAATTAGTCGACAGTTTTGTCTTCGTGGATTATCAACCGACCGACCCGGCAAGCATCCGCAGCGATCTGACGGCAAAGATCGTCAACGGAGAGATCGACGCATATCTGATCATCCCGCCCACGCTCGGGGGCGATGCGCAGTTCGAATTCAGGTCGCGTCGGGCTAGCGATTTTGTGACCAGCGACACTCTCAGAGACGCTCTCAACCAGGCCGTCAGATCTCAGCGTCTGGCTGACGCGAATATAAGCGAATCGCAGCTTCAGGACCTTAGTCAGAATGTGAATTTCGACGCCAAGGGCGTGGATGAGACCGGCGCCGAAAAAGACAGCACAGGTGTGATGGTCGCGTCGTTCATTATCGGGCTCATGATCTATATTACGCTTGCGATATATGGCCAGGCGATAATGGGAGCGGTCGTCGAGGAAAAAGAGACCCGCATTGCCGAGATACTTTTTTCATCGGCACGTCCTTTTGAGCTGATGATGGGGAAACTCGTCGGCGTCGGCTTGGCCGGATTAACGCAGTTGGCGATCTGGGTCGGCTCGGCGACCGTCATCATCAGCGTGCTTGCGATCCAGATGGATACTGCATCGCTGGTCGCGTCAGTACCGTCGATCACGCCATTGATGATCGTTTATTTTCTTATTTTCTTTTTGCTTGGGTTCTTTATCTACGCGTCGATCTTTGCGCTGATCGGGTCAATGGTAACCACCGTTCAGGAGGGCGGCCAATTCGCCTTCCCGCCAATAATGATCCTGCTGGTGGGTTTCTATTTCAGTTTTGCCGTTATCCGCGATCCCAATTCGACCCTTTCGTTTTGGGTCTCGATCGCTCCCTTTTTTGCACCAATAACTATGCCTGTCAGGATACTGGCCGAGACGCCGCCTTTCTGGCAGATCGCACTCTCGTTTTTGGTAAACGCCCTGGCGATCGCGGGTCTGGTTTGGCTGACTTCAAGGGTCTATCGCGTCGGCATGCTGATGTACGGTAAAAGGGCTACCATCCCAGAGGTCTGGAAATGGATCCGGCGGGCCTGATAAATTCAGCAAATGTCGATCGAGATCGAAAAGAAATATCGTCTTCCGGCGGGCGGAATTCAAAGAATGCAAAAAAAGCTCGAACAGATAGGAGCGGAATTCGTCCGTCACGACACCGAAGAAAATATAATTTACGGGGGCGAGCCATTGAACGCGACAGGCGGGGTTCTTCGTGTTCGGACGACGCCCGACCGATGCACGCTCACCTACAAACGCCGGCTGCGTTCTGACTCGGACGCGAAAACACAGATCGAGCACGAGACCGAGGTATCAGACCGCGACGCCATCCGCTCGATCATCAGCGAACTCGGTCTTAAGCCCAGGGTGATCTATGAAAAACGCCGCTCGGTATGGCGAATGAAGAAGGCCGAAGTTGTACTTGACGATCTGCCTTTCGGAGAGTTTATGGAGATCGAAGGTTCGGTCACCTCGATCCGTGAATGCGAGATGTTGCTCGATATCGACGATCTTGAGGTTGAGCATGCCACCTATCCTCAGCTCACCGCAAAACTTGGCAAACCTGAGGGAGACGCCATCGCGGCCCGCTTCTAAGCTACTGAACCGAAATCCTCTATCTTTTGCGTT
>JBDTMQ010000451.1:0-3081 GCA_039934155.1 Acidobacteriota bacterium
GTCGCGGTCACGCCATTCCTTTACGGGATCGTCTTCACGTCCAGATTCCTTTGGATAGTTCTCGATCTGTTCGAGGCTGATAAGAATTCCGTGTGCGATCTCGTCCCATTCACCGGTTTGAATACCGCGAAGAACTACCGGCAACCCGGCCGTCCAATCTTCTTCGGGCACAATGTTATCGTATTCGGGAATGGTCAGATACGCGGTCGACGGCATCGGTCCGGCACCGAATTCGGCGACGATCTGACGCTTGAGATCGATGTACGACCCTTTGGGATCGGCGGACCTGATCGCAAGGGCCCGTCGAAAGATATTCGATACTGTGATTTCGCTGCTCACTGGTTCTTTGCGCCTCTCTATGTGCGATTATACTTGTTGGTCTTCGAATGTAAAATCCTATCCGGCGGAGGGCAGTCGGTCGATGTTTTCCGGCATCTGAGATGTTAGTCTGAATTGCGGAGCGTATTCAAAATGAAGCCTTTATTTGCAGCACTTATCATCGCCTTTTGTCTGACCGGCCTCAATGCTCAGAACGAAGCGGCGCCAGCCCAGGAAAAGGATATCGTATATAAAGATTGGGTCTTCAAGAATGTCGCTACAGGCCGCGACATGAATTTGCGGAAATTCACATTCGACAAAAAACTCGTAATGGTCGTGTATTTTGCCCCCTGGTGCCCGAACTGGAAGCACGACGCACCCGTCGTCAACCGGCTTTACGAAAAATATAAGAAGGCCGGGTTCGACGTTATAGGCGTTTCGGAATACGACACGACAGACGCAGCGAAAGCCAACCTGGCCAGTTACAACGTCGCGTTCCCTATAGTTTCAGAGTCGGAACTACGGACCGACAAACAGAAAACATCACATTACGAGTATCGACGATCGACCGGCGACACCCGCAGTTGGGGTTCGCCTTGGTACATATTTCTCGAAAGCACAAAGCTCGAAAAAGAAGGTCTGGTACTGACAAAACGGACAACGGTCGTTAACGGCGAGCTGATCGAGGCAGAGATCGATAAGATGATCGCAGAAAAGCTCGGCATCGCATCAAAAGCAACAGCCGAGCTCGAAAAGTCGGGTAAGATCGAGATCTGTGAGCCGGACGAAAAAACCATTTTGCTGGAGATCAAGCCCTGACCAGGTCCCTTGAGAAGATCTAAGGCATCATCGCCAGCGTGTCGGTCAACTTTCGGCTGATCGTACGGAGAGGATCTTTCGCCGCTACGAACTTGCCCGCAAGAGCCGAATCCTCGGCGCTAGCGCAAAGATCAGACACCCCCTGAATATTTACCAGAAACCTTCTCAGGTCCGGCTTTGTCCGAAACTCGGTCTCGAGGTTGACTATGCCCGTTCGGAGGTTTCTTATAGCCGCGACGACCTTTTTCTTGTTATCATCATTTTTTGCCAAAGTTTCCCGGGACAGTCGTTTTGTCTTCGCCTCGGCGTCGATATTTTCGATGCCCTGAGCTATCGGCCCCAAAACATCCACAAATTGTGAGACGTTCGATCGCTGATTCGAGACCTTTGTCTTTGCAATGATCATGACCGATGTGACGGCCGGTTTTGGAGTTACCTGGGTCTTCACCGGTTGGTTGCGCTTAACAGGCTTTTTCTTTTGCGCGCTGACCGACGCGTCCAGTCCGCCGACCAGGAGTACCGCTATCACTAAATAAAACACTTTCTTCATAACACTACCTGATTGCCCTATCCGCATCAAAAATCTTATCATATAAACAATGCACCAACGGAATTTAGAGGTCCGCCGGCTCGGTAGGGTTGGCTACGCAGATGCTTTATCATTGCAAAAATCGCTCCAGAGCGATGTGATCGATAACAATACACAGGCGTATCTTCTTCTTCTCGAACATCCTCACGTATTCACGATCGGCCGGCGTGCCAAACAAAATGGCGTGCTCGCCACGGCCGAGTTATTAAAGTCACTCGGGGTCGAAGTTTACGAAACCGACCGCGGCGGCAAGGTGACCTATCACGGTCTTGGTCAGATCGTCGGCTATCCGATCATAAGCCTGTCGCCCGACCGAGAGGATGTTCATAAATATGTTCGCGATATTGAAAAGGTTTTGATCAGGTCGATGAAAGACTTCGGTATAGAAGCATTTCGCATCGAGGGGCTGACGGGCGTTCATACCTCGGAAGGTAAGATAGCGGCAATCGGCGTGCACATCAAAAGGTGGGTCACGACGCACGGATTTGCGCTGAATGTAAATACAGATCTCAGTTATTACAACTGGATAATTGCCTGTGAGGGTGAACCCGTAACGTCGATGGAACGACTGCTCGGGCGAGAGGTCGATCCGGCCGGTGTCGAGGATCGCATTATCAAGAATTTTGCCGACGTTTTTGAGATGAGGCCGGCCGACGTCGGTCAGATCGATGAAGAAGTCCGCGCGTTACCAAGTATTTTACACGTAACGTAGGGCTATACGCCCTTGCTGACCGCACGCTTCTGCATTAGGGCGCGGGCTTCTGCAATCCGCGGGCTTCTATAAAAAGGGAGAAATCATGACCAAATTTGGGATCGCCGCTTTATTCGTATTTGCTGCCTTGGCATGGGGCTGCAGTGGGACGAATACCATCACTAATACGAGCACGGTAACAAACACGACACACGCCAATACTAACTCGGACATTGCCCATACTGAGCTCACGGTGACCGAACGGCCGCAAAAGATCAAGGACTTGATGGCTGCCCGCGGCGGACAGGATGAAGCAACTCCAACTCTCAAAATAGTTGAGCCCGCGGCCAACGCTGCGATCCACAGCTCGACTGTAAAAGTAAAGTTGAGCCTGTCGGGTGACCTCAAGGGTTACAAGCCGATGATGGACGAGGCGACCCACACGGGAAATCACATCCACGTCATCCTGGACAACCAGCCGTACGAGGCCTATTACAACCTTGATCAGGAATTTGAGCTTAAGAATGTGGGCGACGGCGAGCACACTCTGCGCGTTTTTCCCTCACGGCCCTGGCACGAAAGCTATAAGAACAATGGCCGGTAAGCCGCCGCTTCCGCGGGCGACGCGAGGCCCCGGATGACGCCATGCCCGTCGCGCCCGAAC
>JBDTMQ010000452.1:0-4196 GCA_039934155.1 Acidobacteriota bacterium
GGACACCCCGCGGTATTCTTCGATATCGCGGCGCGCCGGTTTCATCTCTTCGGCCTCACCTTCGCCGCGCAGGACATGTGGCTGCTGTTTTTCGTGATCACCGGCGTGGGGTTCTCGCTTTTCTTTGTCACGTCGCTGTTCGGCCGGCGGCGGTATTTCCCTTCGATAAAGGACCGTAATTTCAGCGTCAGGTCGCGAGCCGAACGCGAGGCCATAAATATGCCCATCCAGGGAACCGCTAGCGACATCGTCAAAATAGCGATGCTCAAGGTGCATTCGGCACTAAAAGCATCGGGATTAAAGACTCAGATGATAATGCAGGTTCACGACGAGCTTTTATTCGAGGCGCCCGAATCGGAAGTAAAAAAAGCCGGCGAGCTGATAAAGCGTGAAATGGAAGCTGCAGCCGAATTGGATGTGCCGCTCGTCGCCGATATCGGTTCGGGCTACAACTGGATGGACGCAAAATAAGATCAGGAATTAATGCAATGACCCGACAGATAAAACCGACCGACCGGACCGGCCTTCAGCGGATACCGAAACGGGGATCGTTCGACCTTGAGACTATCTACGGCATTCTTGACGAAGGATTTATCTGCCATCTTGGTTTTGCCGTCGAGGGCCAGCCGTTCGTTATCCCGACCGGATACGCGCGGATCGGCGACCAGCTTATGATCCACGGCTCGGCCGCCAGTCGGACGCTCAGGGCCGTGGCAAATCAGATCGACGTTTGCGTGACTGTAACGCTCATCGACGGCCTCGTGCTGGCTCGATCAGCGTTTCATCATTCGATGAATTATCGTTCGGTCGTGATCTACGGCAAGGCGCGTCTGGTAGCGGATGCCGAGGAAAAAAACGTCGCGCTTAAAGCGTTCACCGAGCACATCATTCCCGGCCGTTGGGACGACGTTCGGCACCCGACCGATCTCGAATTAAAAGCAACCACCGTCTTGAAACTGCCTATCGATGAAGCGTCGGCAAAGGTACGCGAAGGCGGGCCCATCGACGAAGAGGAAGATTACGATCTGGATATCTGGGCCGGCGTGATTCCGCTGACTGTCGGCTCGGCCGCTCCGCTGGATGACGAACGCCTTAAACCGGGCCTCGACGCACCGTCCAATACAAAGAATTATCGCCGCGTCAAATAAACCCTTAAACGCCGGTAATGCGCTCTTTATAAACTTTCAGCGCTTTGTCCAGTCGTTCCTTTGCGGTCGTGTCGCCGGACACGTTGTGTGACGGGTGAATGTACAATTTCACGCCGCGTTCGACCAGGATCTCGGCGACAGTGATGACTGTCATCCACACGCACGTCACAAAAGCCATTGTCGATATCGGCCCGAGCTTATCCTGGTGGCCGGCGATCGCAACAGACGCGTCCTCGGCCGGCGCGCACGTATCGACGACGATATCGGCAATATCGAATATCGTTTTCCCGCTCGAGTGTCTGGTCTGCTTTCCCTTCGCTGCGTCGGCCGATCCATAAGCGATCACCTTCATCCCGCGTTTTTTTGCCTCAAGCGCGACATCGATATTGACGTTGTTGATGCCTGAATGCGAGAACACCCACATCGTGTCTCGCGGATCGAAATTGTATCCCTTCATTATCTCGACGCCGTAGCCCTCGACGCGTTCGAGAAAAACGAATTGGTGAACGCCCATTTCGCCCGTGATTCGTGTAAAAAATGTCAGCGGAAGCTCGACCATCGGATGAAATCCGACAAAGCTACCGATACGCGGATACATCTCTTCGACCGGTATCGTCGCGTGGCCGCAGCCGAACGTATGCACCCAGCGGCCGACCTCGATGCTGTCGGCCATCGCTGTGGCGGCCGCCTTGATGTTTTCAAGTTGTGTCTCTTCGATCCGCGACATTACGTTTCGGGAATTCTCTAACCACTGAAGTGCGAGCATATTAATTTCTAACCGATCTCCTTAGCCGGACCGAGCCTGCGAATAATGAAAAAATAAACGATCGCCATTATCGCCGTCCCGATATAGCAGGCGGTCGTTAGATGAGCAATGCCAAAGTTGTGAACGACTATTCCCATCAGATAATTGATGAGCATATTTCCGATCAGCGCGACCACGAACACAAAACTGAACGCCGTGCCGGAAAGTGAAGCGAACCGCTCGCCGACAAATCCGAGCATGACGGGAAATCCACCGGCCAGACCTGCGCCCGAAAGGATCAGTCCGACGGTCGCAAGCGGCATCGACGACGCGATCTGCATCACGGCAACGCCTATCGTCAAAAACCCAAGGCAGATCCACATGATCAGCGTTTGCGGCACGAGGCTGAGAACGCTGCCGACCAGCAGCCGCATGACGACCATTCCGGACACGTGCAGCGACAACGCGTACAGCGCGTTAGCCTCGGACATCAGGCCGCGCGTCGTGACATAGGTCGTCGTCCAGTTATTGATCACCGCCTCGAGCGCGCTCTGCCAAAAAAGGAAGAACGCGATCAGCAGCAGCAGCGGCTTGATCAGTGCGCTCAAACGAGCGCCGCCGCTGTCGGCCGCACGCTTTGCCGGCGGCATTTGAATAAGCAGGTACAAAACACCAACCGCAAGCGTTACCCATCCGACGGCCGATAGAACGTGAAAAGATTCGAGATGCCCGGCAACTGCGCCCAGAACGAGCGGCATACCGAGAGCGCCGAGGCCAAAGAAAACGCCCAGAATGCTGAGATTCGCGCCGCGGCGTTCGTCGCTTATATCGGCCACGAGAGCGTTCGTAGCGCCGTTGATGATCCCCGACCCGAACCCAAAAACAAAGATCGAAATTCGCAGCATATCGAGTGATCCGGCAAACGCGATGCCCTGAAATCCCGCAAACATCCCGATGCACCCGAAAGCGAGTATCAGCTTGTATCCCCAGCGGTCGATCACCGGCCCGAAAACGAAAGAACCCGCCAGGATGCCGAACGGCAGTATCGAAAAAAGGGTTCCCGCGGCGATCGCGTCAAGCGAATATCTTGCTCGCAATTCGGTCGCGATCGACCCAAGGGTGATCAGCGACACGCCGAACAGCAGCATCCCGAGGCAAGCAGATACAAAGACAAGATATTTCCTGTGGTTCATTCGGCGATCGCCTTTTGTTCGAGATTCCGCATGGCGAGAAAGCCGGCGCCGAAAAGTCCGGCGTGATTGCCCAGGCTCGACGGTTCGATCCGCACCTGTTTCATTGCGACCGGCTGTGCCCATTTTTTCGCCTCGGCATATATCTCAGGTAGGAAACGAATTGCCGGGCCGAATACACCGCCGCCGAAGATCAGCTTTTGCGGATTGAAAAGGCTTATGAGATTTGCAGCCGCCATGCCCCACAGCTCGATACAGCGTGCGACCACGGCCTGAGCCACCTCATCGCCGCTGTCAAATGCCGCGAATACATCGTTTGCGATCAGTTCGCCGTCCGTTCGTCGAAGCTGCCCGGTGTAATCGGCAGCCATCAATTCGATCGCAAGCTTCGGGATGCCGGCACCCGATGCATAGGTTTCGAAGTTGCCGCAATCATCGAATTTGTCAAAATACGGCCGCTCAAGTGCCATCCAGCCGACGGCACCGGCACTTTCGAAAGCGCCTCTCAGCACACGGCCGTCAGACAAAATTCCGGCGCCGATGCCGGTTCCGACAGCAACAAAGATCGCGTCGGTGCAGCCCTGTGCGGCGCCCTCCCATAATTCGCCGAGAATATAACAGGCCCGGTCGCTGTCAATGGCGACCGGCAACTTTCCGGCGCTTCGCTTAAGCGTGGCGAGAAGCGGATAATTCTCCCAGCCGGGTATATTCGGCGCCCAAACCGTACCGCTTTCCTGATAGCTGATGCCCGGCACGCAAATGCCGATCGAACGGATCTCGTCGCCGTCGAGCGACTGTTCGTCGAGAAAGTACTGCATTCGTTCGGCAATGAGATCGCCGACCTGCTCACCGCCCCGGCGATCGAGCAGAACGACCTCTTCTCCGATCATCGAACCGTCTTCGGTAAAAACAGCCGTTGCGAGTTTTGTCCCGCCGAGATCTATGCCAAGCACTGCCATATCAAGAGTAAAGGGTTTTAAGATATTTAGCCGCCGATTTTGAACGAGGAAGGGCCGGCCAAAAGAAAAAGGGTCTCTAGCAGTGAAACCCTTATAAACGTTGGTGGAGATGAGGAGGATCGAACTCCTGGCCTCGGCATTGCGAACGCCGCGC
>JBDTMQ010000453.1:0-2065 GCA_039934155.1 Acidobacteriota bacterium
AACGTGGACCGTTGTCTTGCCGCCGCTCTCGGTGAAGGTCAGGTCCCAATCCGAGCCGGGCAGTTGTGGGATTTCGTCGGCGTCGGCGAAGGCGTTGAAGAGCTTGAAGTTGGTCTTCGGCGTAATAGAGGTGAATTGCTGGAGGACCCAACGCTCATCACCCTCAGGGCTGACCATCGCGTAAAATCTGCGTCCGCCTTCTTTGAAGTCCATCACTTTGGTTCGCGATGTGAAAGGCTTTGGCGCCCACCACTGATCAAGGAGTTCCGGTTTGGTATAAGCGTCCCAGACCAGGTCGCGGCCAGCATCAAATTCCTTGGTAATTGTGACTGTCTTCGTCTCTTTATTGATGATAAATTCCATATGTGTTTTCCTTTTAATGGTTCAGGTCTTCTCGGTGTTCTTTGTGTTAAATAAAAACTCTAACCACAAAGATCACAAAGATGAAGACACAGAGATCACCGAGATCGCTCAAACCGATCCTTTACCTTTCATCACCTCGAGCACCTCGCCCAGCTGCTCATACCGTGTCTCCCAGATCTTGCGATATTGCTCGAGCCATTCGTCTATCTCTTTCATTTTTTCGATCTCTAAGGAGTAGTAGATCTCTCGCCCCTTTTGTTCTTGCTGCACCAGCTCGCACTCGGTGAGGATCCGCAGGTGTTTAGAGACGGCCTGACGCGTCGTATCGAAATGCTCGGCCAACGCATTGGGTGTCATCGCCTGGATTGCGACGAGCGCAATGATCGCCCGCCTCGTCGGGTCAGCAATTGCTTGAAATACGTCTCGTTTCACCATGACGAAAAACATTATGCAACCAATCGGTTGCATATGTCAAGTGCGATCGTCGGATGGGTGATCTGGCAGTAGTTCAGGAAGGTGAAGTTTATCGGACCGGCGATTTTATCCGAGGCCGGCCGCGGTAACCTGATAGACGTGTGTTACCGCTCCGCATCCGAAGGTTTTCGTTTTGAATAGTTTAAGGTCAACACGATCGCTGACATCTGTGAAAAGCTGCAGGCCGTGGCCAACAACTGTCGGATGGATGCTCAGCTGAATTTCATCGATCAGCCCTAAGTTCATCAACGCGATTATCATGCTTGGACTGCCGACCAAAATGCTTTTTCCATCCTGGTCTTTCAGCGCCGAGATCTCATCCGGGACGATCTCTCTCTTCAATTCCGTGTTTTGCCAATCGACCTTATCCACCGTGCGGGAATAAACGATCTTGCCGATCTGGTCGATCGCATCGGCGAAATCGTCCATTGCCGGGATACCAGTCGGATTCTCCAGCACGGTTTTCCAATATTCCATCAGCTCGAACGTTTTGCGTCCGTAAATAATAGTGTTCGCATCACGCAAAAGAAGGGTGTAATGCTGGTGTATCTCGTCGCCCGCGATCATTGCCGTGTGGTCGCAGACACCGTTGAGCGTCATGTTCATTGCGGCGATAAGTTTTCTCATATTTCTTAGTCAGCGTCGTTTGTGATTCCCTCGGTGAACTTTGTGTTTAAACCGCATTTCCACACAAACCTCATTAGAAGTAAGCTCCGAATTTGCTTGCCGTGAACATAACGACATGCGTTAAGGCGTGAGCGATCATTGCCGACTCAAGCCCTTTTTTCCAGTAAAGATAACCCGCGATCAATCCGAACGCAGAATTGCCGAAAATAACGAAAAGAACCAGGGCCACGGGCGGATCGGGAAAAAGCAAAAATGCGACCGGCATATGACCAATCGCGAAAATAAGCGATGAGATCAGGATCGCGCCGACAAAATAGACGGGTTTTGGCCGGCCTTCTCCCTTACCCAAAAGCCGCCATGCCGCCCAAACGATAAACGTCATCAATCCCCAGCGGAGCAGCAGTTCTTCGGTAATACCGCCGTAAAGCAAGCGGGAGGGAAGCGGCAGCACGTTGCCGAATTTGCTCAATTTATCAAGTATCTCGGACGATAAGAACGGTTTGACGGCGGCCGAGATCGCTATCAGTGAGAGGCCGCCGGCGATACCGCCGACCAAACCGGCCGGCAGCTGCGGCCTGAGGGCCTTTACCGAGTTCTCGCC
>JBDTMQ010000454.1:0-1939 GCA_039934155.1 Acidobacteriota bacterium
ATTGCTTCGAGGGCGAAACTTCCCGCTGAACAGGCCCCCAATAAGCCAGCCTGAGCTCTTGAATGCCGACATCGCCTTCTCGCCGTGATCCGCCGGGATCAATCCGCGGGCAATGTCTATCGCCAGCATTTCTTTCAGGATCTTGCTTTGCCGATACATCACCCAGAAGGAAAAGCCGACGAAGATCAGGAAAAACGGTATCTCGATAACGATATACCCGATAACGAATCCGCCAAGGCCGCCGATGACAGCCATTCCGTTCCAGATCGCATGCATCGTTACAGCTCCGAAATAGCCGAGCACGGGCATTATTATCCTGACGAGTTTGTTATGTGATTCGCGCGAGATGCCGCATCCGATGCCGGTCATTGCCGTGAAAGTAACGTGGGCGAACGGTGACATGATCCCTCTGACAACAAAAAGAGCTATTAAGGCATTCGAACCGCCTGCCTTCATCCCGCTGCCGTAATAAAGAACATTTTCGACGGTCGCAAAACCAAGCGCAATAACACCCGCGAAAACAATCCCGTCGAGAATGTCGTCAAAATATCGGCGGAAAAAGATCAGCAGGATTAGCAGACCGATCCCCTTCGAGCCTTCTTCGACGACCGGTGCCGAGATCACTGCGCTGACCACATTTCCAAGTATCATTCCCTCTCGGCCGCCGATCGCCGCCGAAACCCCAACGCCGACGACGGTATTGATAATGAATGACGCGATCACGGCTACCAAAGCACCCCAGGCGAACGCCAACGCTATCAGCCACGCCGGCTCCGGATCGTACCGGTCGAGCCATATCATCGGCAAAAGGTAGAATACCGCCGGCAGGAACGCGACGACGCTTGCCAGCACGGCAAAAATAATGCCCTCGATGGTCAACGAGAAAGGAGCGTCCTCGGTCGCGGATAATGTAGTCGTGATAAGCAGGGAAACGACAAGTGACAGAAAGATGATCGCCAGGATTCCTATCGCTATTCCTATATACGAGCGGGTCGAACGTGTTTCGGGGTCGGGTCTGACCTCGATCTGGCCGAGACCGATATTCGACATCGAATTCTGGAAATTGTCGGGTTCAAATCTTGCTGCCTGGGCAAAGTCGTTGAGTTCGGCCGCCCTAAAACTCTCGCGCGTCACATCCTGTGGGGCGGGAAAATCGATACGAACTACACCTTTTACTCCGTTTTTTCCGAACTGGATCACGTCACCGGAATTGAGCTTGGCCGCCTCGACGCGGGTGCCGTTGAGCAATGTTCCGTTCGTGCTCTGATTGTCTGTAAGATAATATCCATCCGGTTTGGCTTCGATAAACGCGTGCTGTTTCGACGCGATCCTCTCGCCTTTAGGATCGAACCTGACCGTGCAGCTCTCACTCCGGCCGATCGTCATAAATCCTGTTTCAAGATCATAGGACTGGCCCGCCAGCGTGCCGCTGTCTATCGTCAAGTGTAATTTCATATCAGCAATAATATGAAGAATCTACCGAAAGTCAACCGCATGTTTTGGACACAAAAATGCCGGCCACACGCCCAGACGGATCTGGCGGGCCGGCTTCCGACTCTGAACTCCAGTAGTTATTTTGGCTGGACCGATGCCGGTGTCGGGTCACCATTCGCCGCTCCGTATCCGACAACCGTAAATCCGTTATTGCCGCTGTCGAGCCGGTACCAGGTCTGATCCGCCGGCCTATAGACCGAAATGTCCGTCCTGCCGTCCCCGTCATAATCGGCGGGAACGGGTATGTCGCCGGCCTCACCGAAGATCCGGGTCGTGATCGCTGCCGCAGCGGGATCGAAAATGTACCAGGTGTTATCGGACGGCCGAAACACAGATAGTTCGCTTTTTCCGTCGCCGCTGAAATCGCCGGTCAGCGGATGATCGCCGCCCTGTCCCCAGGCCACCGACCGCAGCAAATTACTCGAGCTGTCGATCGAATACCATG
>JBDTMQ010000455.1:0-3074 GCA_039934155.1 Acidobacteriota bacterium
CATGTCTCGATGAGTCCGTTCAGTGTTGAAATTACATCGTCATTTGATAATGCCGCTGTATCAAACCCGGCCTCGCTTTGCGGTGTCGTCGATTCATTAAATTCGTTGACCATAATACTAACCTCCGTGTTGATGTGAATGATTGCTATTCAGTATCAGTCTATCTTAGTGTTCTATTTCAATCCCTGTGCCATAGTCACAAGCCCTGTTGTTGCAACATTAAGATGTTTCAGTTACTTCTCGCCGCCTACTATCGGGTTTAAATTTGCATTGAAATATTGCAGACAGCAGTTCTACTGCTCCGGTCTTCGGGCCGGACCGTGATTTATGCGATAATTGGGGATTCGACTTACAGCCGCTTAATTTGTGAAATTAGAAGTTGATTGCTTCTATTTAGGAAGCACATGCCAATACCGGATGGGGCCCGATCGCACCAAAGGTGCGCCCCTTAAGCGGTGACGTGCATCATTTTGATGAATCTGCTGGAATCAAAAAAGCTTGAGACCCTCGAAAAGGCGGCCGACGAAAGCGGGGTGGCCGTTGTCGTCGTTGATGCCGACTCGAACGAGGTCGCGGTCGTGAATAATAACTCGATCTGCAGCCTTTTGTATTCTTCGGCAGAGTTCGCACCGAGATGTGCGGCCTTTTGCGGTAAGGCCTTCAAAGCGGCGACCGATGCGGGCCGGCCGGTCGATTACGAATGCCACGCGGGCCTGCGATGCCGCGCTGTCCCGATAAACGCTAAGGGCCGGCCGCTGGTGGCGATCGTCGGACGTGCTTTCGTTAAGTCGTCCAATTATCGTACGGCGACCGACAAGGCAATAAACGGCGAATGGAAGGCATTCAGGCCGACTGAGTTCTTTGAGAACATTCTGATGGCACCGTCGCCCGAGACGATAGCTGACGCCGCAAAAGCGATCGCAATCATCTCAGATCCCGTACAGGAAGACGTTTTGGAACTTGATCAGCCGGTCCAGAAGAAAGCAGCCGCGGCCGTTTCGAGTCCGGATGCCGAGATAACCAAGCTGATCGAAAATTTCCATCGTGAGGCGAACGTTGCCCAGAGTGCGGCCGAACCGGATGAAACCGACAATTTTGAAGAGGTCAGGGCATGGCGATCGATATTCGGATCGTTGATGAACCTCGATTATCGAAAAGCGGTCATTGCAGTTCTGAATTTTCTTGCCGAGCGATTCGGGTTTGAAACACTATTCTGGTTCGAACGGCACTCAGACAGTCTTGAATCGGTGATCTCAAAAGCCGCTGCCGAAGCAAAGCCGATCAGGATAATGGTTTCGGATGATTTCAAGCGATATAACGAAGCAGCCGCGGCCGGAACATCGATCGCCTTTCGTCGGCGTGATGCAGCAGTGCTCGGCCCGAAAAATACGATAACGCTATTTCCCATCGCGGTCGGCGGCGATGTGCGTGCAGCGATCGGCATCGGCGGCAATACGGTCAGACCCTTGATCGAGGCCCGTTTAGCACGCTTTTGTCGCTCGATCGGACCTGAAATTGAGATCCTGAGACTTCGCAGCCTCGTCTCCGAACGCGATTGGCTGTCAAAAGCCGTCCGGCGATTCAACGAAAGTTTGAAACAGATCGACTCGGCCGATTTTTGGACACGCATTACACAGGTTTCGGCCGAGCTGCTCAATTCCGAGCGGGCATCGTTGCTTGTACAAAGCGATGAATCTGAATCACTGATCGCTAAGGCGGCTTTCGGTTCGCGTATCGATCTGATGGCGGAAGGCGCGGTCGGCAACCGGGTTTCCCGATTGGTGCTTGAGGGCGGCGACCCCGTACTCGTTTCGGATGTGAACGATATCAGCATCAAAGCCGCTCCGTTGGAATGGAACTATAAGACCCCGTCATTCATCAGTTATCCGATCGTCATCGGCCAACGACGCTTCGGCGTATTGAATTTTACGGACAAGGTAGGTGGCGATATTTTTGACGACCGCGACCTCGAACTGCTTCAGGCGATCGGACCCCAGATAGCCGTCGCTCTGGACCGTACGGTCCTAAAAGATAAGGCCGGTCAATTTGAGCAGTTATCCGTAACCGATGCGCTCACGGGCCTGTTGAATCGACGTTATATCGAAAAGCGTCTCGCCGAAGAGATACAGAGATCAAAGCGTCACCGCTTTCCGATGAGTCTGATGCTGCTCGACGTTGACGAATTCAAATCCTACAACGATGCCTTTGGACATCCGGCCGGCGACGAAGCGCTTAGAATGGTCGCCAATGTCTTGAAGGAAGCGCTACGCGGTGCTGATGTGGCGGCACGATACGGCGGCGAAGAATTTGCGATCCTGCTACCGCAAACCACGGCATCTGAGGCTTCGGTGATCGCTGAACGCATCCGGCAAAAGATCGAAGAAACCCGCTTTCCAAAGCGAAAAGTTACGGTCAGCATCGGTATCGCTGCCTGTTCGAATCAGATCAGCACCCAGGACGATCTGGTGACGGCTGCCGACAGTGCTCTTTACGCGGCAAAGAACCGCGGGCGAAATAAAGTTCAGGTCTTCGATGATTTCGGAGGAACATTCAGCGATAATATTCACTAGATGTCTTCTGAGAGTTCAAAACGGATACTGGCTGAACGTACGGCAGAGAATTTTATTGGCAGATCGTCAGAGATCGAGCGCCTTATGAGGCGGTCGACGCTCAGCGAGGGTCTTTTGCTGGCCACACCACCTGGCGCAGGTGCCAGCGAACTGTTAAAACAAACCTTCGACCGTCTCTTTTTCGAGAAGGCGGGATCCGTTCCTTTTTATTTCGAGCTTCGGCGACGCGATCTTACCGCTTCAAATGCTGCCCGGCGGTTCGTACATGAATTCATCGTTCAGGCCGTCGCGTTCCGACGCCGTGATCCCGGCATCATTCTTATTTCGCCTGGTTTAAGTGAACTCTCGGAACTTGCCGCTCCTGAGGACGGTCATTGGATCGATCGCCTAGTCGACTATATTCGAAGCGATGCTCCGACTGATGACGAGCGCTCCTTCGTACGCAACTGTCTGACCGCTCCGGCACGCGCGGCGGCCCGGCGCGGGTTCGACCTGCTCGGCAGC
>JBDTMQ010000456.1:0-3040 GCA_039934155.1 Acidobacteriota bacterium
GGCCGGCGTGGTTCACGAGATCAACAATCCGCTTGCGACCATTTCAGCCTGTGCCGAAGCACTCGAACAGCGGGCTGACGAGGGCGCTTTCGATGCGTCAGAAGCAGCGGAAGACTTGCGGGAATATTTGGGCCTTATCAAGAGCGAAGCGTTTCGCTGCAAATCGATCACGACCGGCCTGCTCGATTTCAGCCGGCTGCGGACGGGCGATCGTCATCCGCTCGACATCGGCGAGATAATGCGGTCATCCGCAAATCTTATCTCACATCAAAATCGAGGGAATAAGATCAGGATCGAGATCGATGTCGCGGACTCCCATCCGCCGGTCAAGGCCGACGGCGGGCAGCTACAGCAGGCCGTGATCGCGCTGGCGACAAATGCGATCGACGCTATGGCGGATGGCGGTACGCTGACCTTCAGGACATTTACCGAAACCAAACGCGTCGGCATCGAGATCGAAGACACCGGCGTCGGCATACCGCACGAAGATCTCTCGAAAATCTTCGAACCGTTTTTTACCACCAAGGAGGTCGGCAAGGGAACCGGCCTCGGCCTCGCCGTCTGTTACGGCATAATCACCGACCACGGGGGGCGCCTTAGCGTTCGCTCGAGCGTCGGCAAAGGTACGACATTCACGATACTCTTGCCGATCGATGCCACAGCATAGACCTTCCGTGTTCGTCCTCTCACGAATTTCACCTCTCAAATAACGATATGGCTAAATTACTTGTTGTCGATGACGAAAAAAATCTGCGTCTCGTGATCGAAAAAGAACTCGCACGTCAGGGTCACGAGGTCGATACGGCCGCCGATGGCGAGGCCGCCTGGGAAATGATCGAGGCCTGTGACTATGACGTGCTGTTGTGCGACATCAACATGCCGCGGCTCGACGGTATTCAGCTGCTTCGCCGCGTCAGGGACAAAAGCGTCAATCAGCCCGAGGTGATCATGCTGACCGGCCAGGGAACCGTCGAGACCGCGATCGAGGCAATGAAGCTCGGCGCCTATGATTACCTGACCAAACCGTACCGGATCAAAGAGCTTTCGGCCCTTGTCGACGGTGCGATGGAAAAGCAGCAACTGAAGATCGACAACCAGCGGCTGCGTGCACAGATCGAACGCAACACG
This sequence comes from Acidobacteriota bacterium, assembly GCA_039934155.1. Classification (GTDB taxonomy): domain Bacteria; phylum Acidobacteriota; class Blastocatellia; order Pyrinomonadales; family Pyrinomonadaceae; genus OLB17. The sequence continues at coordinate 1,129 of JBDTMQ010000456.1, forward strand.
TTAAGCCTGCCTGAGATTATCGCCGAATCGCCACAGATGAAGGAGGTTTTGCGACTCGTCCGGCGCGTTTCACCGTCAGACACCTCGGTCCTTATCACCGGCGAGTCGGGCACCGGCAAAGAAGTGATCGCGCAAGCCATTCATCGCCTTAGCCCGAGATCTGAAAAGGCTTTTATTGACCTCAACTGTGCCGCGCTTCAAGATACGCTGCTCGAATCAGAACTGTTTGGCCACGAACCGGGGGCGTTCTCGGGCGCGCGTGTTCGTAAGCTTGGCCTGATCGAGCTTGCCCATGGCGGAACGCTTTTTCTCGACGAAGTCATGGAAATGCCGTCGCAACTGCAATCGAAGCTGTTGCGGGCGCTCGAGACACGATCGTTCTTTCGCGTCGGCGGCGTAAAAAAGGTCGAGGTCGATGTCAGGCTGCTCGCCGCGACAAACCGCGATCCGCAGCAGGCAATTGCCGACGGCGTTTTCCGATCTGATCTGCTTTATCGCATCAACAGTTTTGTGGTGAACATTGCGCCGCTTCGCGAACGCCGTGAGGATATCGAGCCGCTGGCCCGTCATCTGTTGGCAAAGGTCGGCGGTCATAACGCACCCGAACTGACACAGCCGGTGCTCGACGCTCTCAACGGATACACGTGGACGGGCAATGTCCGTCAGCTTCGCAATTGTTTGGAACGCGCCGTATTGTTGGCTGATAATGGGAAAATAACCACGCGCGAGCTACCACCCGAGGTCGTTTATCGCAGCGAAAAGCCTCAGGTTTCAGTAAGCTACAACACACAACATTCGAACGGGAACGGTACCGTTCAAACCGCCCCGCATTCGAATCTCCGCGATATTGAAAGGCAGCAGATCCTGACAGCACTGGAAAAGACCGGCTGGCATCGCGGCAAGACCGCCGAGTTGCTGGGAATTTCGCCCTCGACGCTTTACCGGCGACTGCGAGAATACGACTTGGAAACGAGGTGATAAAAATGCGCTTGCGACATTGGCTCATCATGATCTGTATTGTCTCTGTCTCGGCCCTTACGGCATATGCGCAGGAACCCCCGACCCTACAGCCCGACCCGTCACCGACACCGGTCCGAACGGTGAAACGACGTACATTTGACCAGTTCGACCTAAGTAATGGGATCAGCCTGCCGTCATTGCCGCAAACCTCGGTCAGTGGTCCGGCCTACAAACCGGCGGCTATCGAATTGCTGAGTGAAGACAAATTCGAGGTTATCGGCCAGTTGATCGGTCATTCAAAAAGCGTCGAGGCGGAATACCGGTCGGTACTGCAGCAAAATATCGATCCGTTTTCCAATGCACCGTATCAAAAGCATCTTCGGCACGATCTGATGGGGATCCTCAGGGTTTCTGAGGTCCAAAGGGTCGGTATGTTCGGACAGACGCCGCTCAGATCGGAAAGTAATCTATCGCTTTTAAATGAGAACGAGGACATCGTCAATATGATGATCGTTTTTCTCGAACTCGACAAAAGCAGACCGAATAGCCTGCCAAAAGAGTTGATCGAGGTCTGCCGCATTTACGGGTTCACATTGGCACTCGACGACGCGGCGTCCCAACGGCTGCCGCTGTTTGACGCGATGTTTACACGGCTCAACAGAAATTTTGAAAGGCTCAAGAGCCAGATCGCGACCGGGAAGTAACGTCGGGCTCGAGGATAAATAAATAACGCTGCTCCGAAAGCGGCGTCAGATTGCGTGTGAACGGCCGCTTTGCTTTCCGGATCGACGCCTCAAGATTCGGCCCGCCGAATAAAAGCAGACCTCTCTTACCGCTCCATTTCAAAAGCCTCGGCAATTTATCGGCGAACTTATCCAGCGCGCGGCACGTTACGAATTCAAAGTTTTTTTCCGTCACTTCCTCAAATTGACGGTTAACGACCCTGGTCCGA
>JBDTMQ010000457.1:0-5816 GCA_039934155.1 Acidobacteriota bacterium
CAACACAGCAATCGTATATCCTTCGATTGCTAATTTACTCGAGGGTGAAAAATTTTTTTGCACGTGGATAGGCCCCTCAACCGGGAAAGTTCGTAAGAAGACATCTCGCCTCTGAACGAATATCGATGTCGATATCGCCGGTATCTCGTTTTTCGTGATTTGGCGATCGCGTGACGGAGGACCTGGCATATCGAGTTCAACGAATCTGGTTTCGTACTGGAATCCGCAATGAGAAGATTGTTTTACCAGGCTCACTCGCAATTAGGAGTGAGCCATGGTGCAGGGAAACAATTTTGTGGGCGATAGATAGTCCCAGGCCTACCCCTTTGTCCTTAGTCGTAAAAAACGGATCAAAGATCTTCGGCAACAATTTCTCGTCTATACCTGCGCCGGTATCTTCGATCTCGATAACACACAGGCCATCTCGATCCAGAGACCTGATCGTAAGGATTCCGCCTGCTGGCATCGCCTGCAATGCGTTTAGGGCTAAATTGATCAGAACCTGTTTGATCTGTTCGGCATCTACAGTTACAAAATACGAGCGAGTCTGAACTTCCAGTTTTATTTCGACTGATTGAAGTAACGCCTGATTCTCGATAAGGGTAATCACCGAACTTAGGATCTCGTTTAAGGCGCTTTGGGCTACCGTCAGAGCGGCAGGTCGGGCAAACCGCAGAAACTCGCCCACCAATCTATCGAGTCTGTCGACTTCTGTCTTAGCAAGTGTCGAGAATTCGCGTCTTGCACTATCCTGAGGGATTTCGTCTTCTAATATTTCAACGGCTCCCTTAATTGATGCCAGTGGATTACGAACCTCGTGTACGATCCCCGCCGCAAGTTCCCCTAATGCGGCCAGTTTTTCTGCCCGAAGTAGCTGTTCAAAAGTATCCTGCAGTTCCACGTATGCCTGCCGTCGCTGTTCCGCGCTTCGCTCGGCGCGCACCCGAGCATGCTTCAAGCGGTCGCCCAGTATACCCATCGATACTCCAACCAAATTAAAGACGACCGTCTCGGCGTATTGATTTATTGAATAATTAAAATCAGAATGCTGCCAATGGAGGTAAATGTGCGGGAAATATACAATGGTCGCAAATAATGAAGCCGCAAGGCCCCCCCGAAGTCCGAACAGCAGTGCGGCCGAAATTATCGGGATGTAGTAGAGCCGCTGATATACTTCATGCCATATAATCTGGTCGACCGGTGTCAGAAAATGCAATACGGTAACGAGAACAATGGCCGTTGCGATGATGATCGAAATGGTTAGTCGGCGGCGGGCCGACATAAAACGAAGTGAAGACTCAGCAGAATCTCCGTCTCCGTCCGAACTGCCGCTAGCCTTACTCAATTCCATACTTCTGCATTCTGTAGATCAATGCACTCCGACTTATACCCAGATATAGAGCCGCTTGTGACTGGTTGCCGTCAAATCGAGCGAGGCTCGCGCGGATCAGCTCGCGTTCGAGAGCTTCGAGGTCAATCGGTTCATCCCGCAGAGAGAACCAAAGAGCAGAGCCCAGTTCGGTGCGGGGATCTATAATATTCTCCGGAACGTCACCGACAGAAATAGTTTCACCGTCCGACAAGACGACAAGACGTTCGACAGTGTTTTCGAGTTCGCGAATATTACCCGGCCACGAATACTCAAAGAACAGTCCGAAGACATCGCGCTCGATTCGCGGAGGAGCAATGCCGTGCTTAGCGGACGACTTATTTAAGAAATGTTCGACAAGAAGCGGAATGTCGTCACGACGTTCGCGCAACGGCGGGAGACGGATCGGTACGACGGCCAGCCGATAATACAAATCCTCTCGAAAACTTTTCTCTTTGATAAGTTCGGCGAGATTCTCGTTCGTCGCCGCAATGACACGGACATCGATCTTGCGCGGCGTGTTTTCGCCAAGACGCGTAATTTCTTGCTCTTGTAAGACTCGAAGCAACCGGCCTTGCAGATGGACGGGCATCGCGCTTATCTCATCCAGCAAAAGCGTGCCGCCGGAAGCCTCTTCGAACTTTCCTTTCGACTCAGACGCTGCACCGGTGAAAGCTCCTTTCTTGTAACCAAATAATTCAGCTTCGATCAATGTCTCGGGAATTCCGGCACAGTTGACGGCGACAAACGGCCTATCTTTACGAGTTCCGGAAAAATGAAGAGCCTTAGCTATCAACTCCTTGCCCGTGCCCGTTTCGCCTTCGATCAGGACCGTAACATCGGTTTGCGTTACACGCTCAACTTGATCAAAAATGGAACGCATCTTTGCCGACGAGCCGACGATATTCTCAATGCGTGCTTCGTCGTGCACGAGGCGACGCAAACGGCGATTGTCAGATAGCGCGGCCTAGTATTTAAGGGCCTTTTCAACTGTCAACAAGATGGCATCGCGATTGAATGGTTTTGTGATGAAATCGAATGCACCGCCACGCATCGCCTCGACAGCGGTTTCGACCTCGCCAAACGCTGTTATTACAATGACGGGCGTGTCTCCGTTCAGCGCCCCGACCCGCCGAAGGAGGTCTACGCCGGCATGTTCGGCATCCGCCAGTCAGTAATAACGCAGTCAGCGTCCTGAGTAGAAAATATTTCGAATGCCCGCTCGCCATCCTGGGCGATCAGCACCGAATAGCCGGCCTCATCGAGCTGAAATTCGAGCACCCGACGCAGCGAATCGTCATCATCGGCAACCAGAATCTTTGCTTTAGTTTTAGCAGCAATGCTCACGCTTAATTATCTTAGCTCAAATGATAATGTCGCCCATTTCGATTCGTAATTGATCTTCGGATCGTTAAGTTTGGTCATGTTAATAAACTTCACATACCATTTTCCGGCGGCATTTACATTAACTCTTGCAATACCGTTTTTATCAGTCCGAACATTTTTTCCTGTGATCAATTTTCCGTTTCCGTCCTCGTATCCGGTCATCACGAACTGGTTGACCAATGGCTTGCCTTCCCTTAAACATAAAAAGCCAATCGAGTCGCCAGGTTTTGCACCGTATGGATTGGATTGCGGGACGATCTCAACCGGGTAACCGAGTACGACCTTGTAGCTTTCCGTTTGTTTATTGCCAGCCTGAAATATCGTCTTCACATGCTTGGAATATAACTCGCGTACTTTTTTGTCGAGTTCTTTGTTCTTTCTTCGTTCCATCAGCGTGTCGGGGATGCCGTCATGCTCGAGGTATTCGTTGAAATCCTTTCCGTCAAGATCTATTTCGCGGGGCATTGCCGAAAGTCCAACAACATAGTTTCCAGCCTCTTTCGTCTCAACATTCACGTGAGAGGTAGTTTCGTTCTTGGTAAAATCCGTCTCTTTCGGACTTGTTCGCACATCCAAAGGCGAAACTACACTCAGATCCTTCAAACGGTCGAATGCCACGGCACCTTCGCTGGTTCGAAAGGAGCCGTTGAGGATCTTGATCGAGACCTTTTCGTTGACACGGACGAAGTAGCTGTCGAGTCGCAAAAAAAGATCATGCCCAAAGGCCGAGGCAAATAGTGAGATAGTCACCAATATCGCGATTACGATCTTAGATTTCATTTTCATTTCTCCCTTGTCGCACAGTCCAGACTATCAATGCCCGCCACTACGGGCGAGGTGTAAAACCAGAAACACAATTGCGACACTGGCCAACCCAAGCAACAGAATTACCTTCCATGGTATTTCCGAGAACGAATTTGACGTTTCCCGACTATTCTCGTCGATCCGCTTCCCGTATGGAGTCTTGCCCCATGGTTTATATACGGAGAGCGATGCATACCATCCGACGAACCCCAGTGCGAGATATACGACTTGTACGGTTCGAATGTCCACACTGGTAAGGCTGGCAACTGCGAGGGCGAAGAATGCTGCCGCGGCACCGAGCCAACCAACCGATTAAGTAATGTGCGCCGTCAATGCGAACTTGCGAATTGTTGGAGTCAGAATCATAATTTCGTCCTTTTCTTGTTGATAAACCCTGTTCTTTCAGCAGGCTAAAACAATTGCGTTCCTCGCTGCATGATCTAGGCAGCTAGCCGTCTGCCCGCCTTGCCCTGAGCAGACGAATGGTCCCGAATAAAGTATTGAAATGCGAGGTTTCGTCCACATCGTGAAAACCGCTCTCGATCACGAGTGACGCGAGCCGCCCCTTGAAATTATCATTTGTCGTCTCGGCTCCATCTAGCAGCGTTATACCGCCCGATACGATGCGCATCAAGAAGTTTTGCGGCCTTCCCCAATCTGCAATGTGCAGCTCGCCGTCCGGCTTTAGCATGCGTCGCACTTCGTTAAGTGTCCGCAGCTTGTCAATACGGGTAAGGTGATGAAAAAATAGACTCGAAATCACGCGGTCATAGGATTCATCCTCGTAGGGGAGTTCAAACGACATTCCTTCGTCAAAACGAATTTCCGTGTTCGCTGCCTGCGCCTTTCGTTTTGCGATCTTTAGGATCTTCGCATCGCCATCAAGGCCGACAATGTCAGCCCCCGGCTGAGTACATTTTAGAAGGATTGCGAGCGTTCCCGTGCCGCAGCCCAGACCCAAAACGCAATGATTCTGCCGTATACCGGCCTGTCTAACCAAAGCCGCCTTAAAGAGCTTCTCACGTGTCGTTACGCGCACGACAGGATCGTAGACCGCAGTTAGCCACTCAAAACCTAAAGCTGGGACATAATTTCCTTTGTCTGCTTTCACGATAATTTAAGATTGCGCAGCCTAAGCGCGTTCACGATCACAGAGACCGAACTAAATGTCATGGCCGCCGAGGCGATCATAGGTGAAAGTAGAATTCCAAAGATCGGAAACAGTACGCCGGCGGCCAATGGAACACCGACGAGGTTGTAAATGAAGGCGAAGAATAGATTTTGCCGAATATTGCTCATTGTCGCCTCGCTCAATTTCTTTGCCTTCAGGATGCCTCGCAGATCGCCTTTTAAGAGAGTAATGTCCGCCGATTCGATGGCGACATCGGTGCCGGTACCCATTGCGATACCGACTTGCGCCTGTGCGAGCGCCGGGGCATCGTTAACGCCGTCTCCGGCCATTGCAACGATCTTGCCCTGCGACTGCAACTCCTTTACCTTCTCGGCTTTTTGATCGGGAAGGACATCCGCAAACACCTTGTCGATATTCAGCGCCTTTGCGACTGCTTCAGCCGTTTTTGCATTGTCGCCGGTCATCATCACGACTTCGATATCTTGCCGATGCAGTTGTGCGATCGCCTCTTTCGCCGATTCCTTAATCGTATCCGCGACGCCCACCAAACCCGCAGGCTGATTGTCGATGGCGACAAACATAACTGTTTGACCTTCTCCGCGTAGCTCGTTCGCCTCGTCAACGCTTGAGAAATCAACGTCCTTCTCTGCCATCAATTTGCTATTGCCGAGAATCACCCGCCTGCCTGCAACCGTTCCAAAAACGCCTTTTCCGGTAACCGATTCAAAATCTTCAACCTTTCCAAACGCGACGCCCCTCTCTTCAGCGCCTTTGACGATCGCATCTGCGAGCGGATGCTCACTTGATCTCTCGAGACTGGCAACGAGACCTAATATCTCGTCTTCGGGTAAACCATTGAGCGAAACCACTTTTTGCAGACGTGGTTTTCCTTCCGTCAAAGTACCCGTTTTGTCGACGATAATCGTGTTTACCTTTTCAAGGGTTTCAAGAGCTTCGGCTTTTTTAATGAGAATGCCATTCTTCGCTCCATGTCCAGTTCCAACCATGATCGACATCGGCGTCGCTAGCCCTAAGGCACACGGGCACGCAATGATTAGCACAGAAACCGCGGCAACAAGGGCGTAGCTAAACGAGCCGAAGATCATCCAAACAGTAAAAGCGACG
>JBDTMQ010000458.1:0-5343 GCA_039934155.1 Acidobacteriota bacterium
GACCGTCCTGCCCGCGATCGATCCGGCCCAGGCCATTGCCCTCACCGAAAAAGGTATTCGAAACAATCCAGATAAATGGCGACTGCTGCAGTACCTTGGTTACATTTATTGGCGGCTGGGTGATTTTGACAAAGCCGCCCGCGTGTACAGCCAGGGCGCCGCAATGCCCGGGACGCCTCCGTTTTTTAAGATGATGGCGGCTAAGATGCGTACCGACAGCGGCAGCCGCGAAACGGCCCGTGCCATCTATGGTCAACTGTTGGACGATACGATCGATCAGCAAACACGCGAGAATGCCGAGCTCCGGTTAAAGCGGCTCGATACACTCGATGAATTGGACGCTATCAACGGAGAGCTGAATAAGTTTCGCGAACGCAATGACAGATGTGTGAACAGGCTGCAGGATATCATAAACGCCTTAGTAACCGTTGAATTGCCCAACAACAGGGATCTCAGAGTAAATTCAGCAGGTGAGATCGTTGACACTGTCGGAATTCCTTATCTTCTCGATAGATCCGAATGCAAGGCCGGCATCGATCCCAAAAGGTCAAGGCTGCCCATCAACTGAACTATGCCAAATGTTATCGAAATAAACGCTCTGTCCAAGGATTATGAAACCGGGTTTTGGCGAAAGAAGAAAGTACGCGCTCTCGACGAGCTTTCTTTGAGTATTGAGGGCGGCCAGATATTTGGCTTCCTGGGCGGCAATGGTGCAGGCAAAACTACCACGATCAAGATCCTGATGGGACTCCTGTTTCCTTCGGCCGGGTCGGCCCGGATTCTCGGCACGGATATATCCGATTTCAAGATGCATTCGAAAATAGGATACTGCCCCGAGAATCCTTACTTTTATGATTATCTTACCGCACGCGAACTCCTGAACTATTTCGGCGAGCTTTTTGGTCTGGATACTGGAATTAGCAAAGATCGCGCGGAAGAATTGCTGACGGCGGTGGGAATCGACGAGAAAAACCGCGACAAACAGTTGCGTAAATTTTCGAAAGGGATGCTTCAGCGTGTCGGGCTCGCACAGGCTTTGATCAACGATCCGGAGATCGTATTTTTTGACGAGCCAATGAGCGGACTCGACCCGGTCGGTCGCCGCGACGTTCGCGAACTTATTGCGAATCTTCGTCAAAAAGGGACGACCGTTTTTATGTCGACCCATATTTTATCGGACGTCGAAGCCCTGTGCGACGAGGTCGCAGTGTTGCGGAATGGGCGGCTCGCCGCGTCGGGAAAATTGTCGGAACTTTTGGCCGGAGAATCGGAAAGTCGTTCCTTCGAGATCATTGCTGCCGGTGTTTCTGCTGACAGGATGGACGGTTCACGGAATTGGCGGGTCGCGGCAAAAAGCGGAGGTTTGGCGATCGAGGTCGACAACGAAAACGAGATCGGTCAAGTACTGGACGCAATTAAAGGGTCAGGCGGAAAGCTCGTCTCGGTCAACCCCGTAAAACAGTCTCTCGAAGAGTTTTTTGTCAGCACGCCGGAAGAAAAGAGCTGTGAAAACTAGCCGTCGGCAGTCCGTATGGCGGTCACCTTCCATCGAATGTATGCCCTGTCGTCCTTTTTGTCAAAACCATCAAGGCTCAACGTGATAGGAATGATCTCGTCCGGCCCGAGCAACGGCCTTTGGGTAGGCACGACCAGCACACGTTTTTCCTTTATTACTTGATTGAATTGGTCTACAACGGCAACATTTACTTCTAATCCGTTGATCGTGCGAGTCCCTTTATTGCGTATCTTGCCGCTAATGAACATCGATATTTTTCCGAATGCATTCGGCGATTGAACCGTATTCGGATCAGTAGAAATGATTATATCGCGGGTAAGCGATGCGAATTCCGGCGAGCTCTCGGTAAATGAGCCCGCGAGAATATTCTGCATCTGCTCGTCCATTGAAGGTTGCAGCGTCAGCAGCCAGATCGCCAAAGCCAGCACCACGACCGCTATCACCACACCAGCGACAAACGCCTTGTTCAGTCCTTTTATTTCTTCTGTCTGCTCCAGCAATGCCATCGGCTGATCCTATGCGAATTTAGACATCGGTTTCGGTAAAAAGTTCCAATAGGGTATCATTTGGCCTGCCGAATATCGAAATGCCCGCTGTCCAACGATCAGAATTGCCCGAGCATCAATTTGTCGAGGTCGCACTGCCGCTTCCTATGCGGCAGACCTTTACATATGAGCTTCCGCCGGGATACCGGAAGATGATCAGTTGCGGTGCCAGGGTGCTTGTTCCATTCGGCAGCCGCACGCTGACAGGTTATGCAGTTGCCCTCTCGCCAGACCTTCCGGCAGAAGCTTCGATCGAACGGGAAAACATAAAACGCGTCACGGAAGTGATCGACGAAACACCGCTTCTTACCGCAGAGATCCTCGAATTAACAAAATGGGCAGCGGATTACTATTCCGCCTCGTGGGGCGAAATGTTAAAGGCCTCTCTTCCTTCCGGCATTAATTCTGCTACCGAACGGATCATCTCGATAACTGAAAAAGGACGAAGCATTCTGCTGCGGACGACAAATCTAAAGCCGCTGCCCGCAAGGCTCCTGCATCGGCTGGCCGAATCCGGCAACATGCGGCAGGACGAACTCGAGAAAGAACACGATGCCGCCGCGGTGAAGCGCGTTATTCGGACCCTGGCTCGTGAAGGAAGTATCGTCGTTGCCCACCGAAGCGTCGCCGGCAAAGTGAAACCAAAATTTAGAAAGGCCGTCCGTCTCCTAGCAAACAGCAGCGGAATCGACGGCGAACGTCCCTTGACGATACCGCAGCAAGCCGTTCTCAACACCCTGACCGAAAATAGCGGTGAGATGCTTTTCACTGAATTGGCCGAGAGTTCGAGCTCCGGTGCATCGGTGATCAACACTCTTGTACGCCGCGGCGTTGTTGAGATCACAAAGAAAGAAATTGTCCGCGATCCTTTCAGCTCAGAGAGCTTACTCGCGATCGTCGAACTTGAACTTAACAGCGATCAACAAAAAGTCTTATCCGGGGTCGTCTCGGCACTCGACGCCGGCGAATACAAGGCATTTCTTCTGCACGGCGTTACCGGCAGCGGCAAGACGGAAATATACATTCGTGCGATGCGGGCCGCACTCGATAACGGTAAGACCGCATTAATGTTGGTGCCAGAGATCGCACTGACGCCGATATTTTCACAGAGGCTGAGAGCTGTTTTCGGCTCAGAAGTAGCTATTCTTCATTCTAATCTTTCAGCCGGTGAGCGTTTTGACGAGTGGCGCCGGATCCGCGACGGGCGGGCACGGATCGCCATCGGCACGCGGTCGGCTGTCTTTGCACCCCTTTCGAATCTCGGCCTGGTGATAGTCGACGAGGAGCATGACGCGTCATACCGTCAGCAGGAATCGCCGTTCTATAACGGCCGCGACGTCGCTGTAATGAGTGCCAATCAGACCGGGGCCGTCGTTGTCCTGGGATCTGCGACACCGGCGCTTGAAACTTACTTCAACGCGCAGAACGGCAAATACACATATCTATCACTAGCTGCGCGGGTCGGCGGACGGCCGATGGCCGAGGCTCAGCTGATCGACATGCGCGAAGTCTTCAGGACCGCCGGTAAAGACGTCTCGATCTCGCCTATTCTTGCCGATGCGATCCGCGAAACCCACACGAGAGGTGAGCAATCGATCATTCTTCTCAATCGCCGCGGTTTTTCATCTTTTGTTCTTTGCCGTAGCTGCGGGGAATCACTTCGCTGTCGTAATTGTGACATCACGCTTACCTATCACAAATTCGACCGGCGGCTGACATGCCATTATTGCGGATATTCGGTCGAGGTACCGAAACTCTGTCCTTTTTGCGAAAGCGAATATCTATACTTTATTGGTGAAGGTACTGAACAGCTGGAACAAAAACTGAGATCAGGATTCGAAGACATTCGGATAGCGCGGGTCGATCGCGATTCAATGTCACGACGCGGCGAAATGTCGAGAACTCTGAATGCCTTTGACCGCGGCGAAATCGATATGCTTATCGGCACACAGATGCTGGCAAAAGGACACGACTTTCATAACGTCACTCTCGTCGGGATCATCTCTGTAGATACTGGCCTCGGCCTCCCGGATTTTCGCTCTGCCGAGCGCACTTTTCAGCTTATAACTCAAGCCGCAGGGCGTGCGGGTCGAGGTGAACTACAAGGACGAGTGATGATCCAGACATACTATCCGGATCACTACGCCCTAAAATTTGCAGGGCTCCAGGACTACGATGGCTTTTACGCGGAAGAGATAAAGTTTAGAAACCGGATGGCTTACCCGCCCTTTGTAGTCCTCGCATCGATAATGATCAAACACGCGGACGAATCCTACGCTCGGCGAAATGCCGATACATTGAAATCCGCGTTGACGGCGTCCAATATAGACAACTCATGTCGTATACTCGGTGTCGCCCCTGCGTCGTTAGCAAAACTCAAAGGCGAATACCGGTTTCAAATACTGATCAAATCGACAAACAGACATCGAATGCGGGACCTCATCAATATCGGGACCGCGAGGGCCGAAGCCAGCGGGTGCGACCCGAGAACTGTTTTTGTCGAGATCGATCCGCTCAATCTGATGTAAAAAGGAAAAAGCCCGCCGAACGCATCGGCGAGCTTTCGGTTTAAGCGATATTCAAGCTATTAGTTGACAGCGGTCGAAGTGAATTCGGCCTGTTTGAATTTGATCTGCGCGTAGATCTCTGAAAGCGAGACCTTGCAATTGATCGATTCGAGCGAGATGACGTCGTCGCGTTCGTTATAGATACGATAGACCCATTGTTTGGCATTCTGCCGGGCATAATGCTCGACACGCATTTCATCTTCCTTGACGAGAACGCATTCTTTTATGCTCTCCATGGCAAGGAAATTCTCGAGCTTTTGTGTTTTATCGGATGAATTCGTGGAACTCGAAAAGATCTCGATCGCCACTGTCGGATTCAATAAAAGGTCAGAGTTTTGGTCCGCAAATGCCGGTTCGCCGTTCACGACGATAACATCCGGATAGCATACAAAGCTGTTCTTCAGCTTCACTCGCATATTGCTTACATAGATCTCGCATTTATGCCCGTGCATGCGGCTTCCGACGGCGATCGCCGCGTTAGAAACAATTAAGTTATGCCAGCGGTTTGAACCTGATCTTGGTACTACTCGTCCGTTCATATATTCATTTTTTGACGAACCATGACGTTCGGCCGTGAGGTAATCTTCGATAGACGTTTTCTTTCCGGTTTGGCTGATCGGTTTTTCGTTCATTTGATGGTACTCCTGGTTTTTGAGAAAAGCGTTGGATTCTTTTGAGCGGGTTGCAGTGGCCGGCGTTTTGCCAGGGTGCCCAT
>JBDTMQ010000459.1:0-9170 GCA_039934155.1 Acidobacteriota bacterium
TTCACCTCGCCGGCATACGAATTTCCCTTCTTGGCCTCAAAGCCCTCGTCGTGCATCAGAAAATACGCCACGCCAAAGGTGACGCCGAGCGCTGTCACTCGCATAACGTACGGAATTCCGAGGTTTGCATATTGAGCCACAAGGCCGCCGGCCACCGTTCCCGTCAGCATTGCCGCCCCTGTCGCTATCGCCCCTTTTGCAAAGACATCTTCAAGCTCGCCCTGGTAGCCATTCGGTTTTAGGCCGTCGACCAGCCACGCCTCGGTTGCCCCGCTAAAAAATGTAAAGCCCAGCCCAAGCAGAGCTGAAACCACGGCCCACGCCCACAGAGGGCCTTTGACCTGCCATAACATCAGGTAAGCGAATGTCGACAGGAAAAGCGTGGCGGTCCCTAACAGGAACGAGGTGCGCCGGCCGCGCGTATCAGCGACAACGCCTGTCGGGATCTCGAATAGCACTTCTCCGACCGTGTAAAAAGCGTTGGCCAAAAATACCTGAGTAATGGTCAAACCGGCGTCGAGCAGAAACAGTGTGTTTATTCCCTAAATGAACGACGAAGCAAAGGTCGAGAGCAGGGTCAGCACGACATAGGTCTTGATGATTCTCTGCGGATCCTTTTTCACCCTAATCGATCTCGATCGTCCGCCGCTGGACCGGCGACGAAAGCACGATCGTCGTGGTCGTAATTCCGTATGGCGTGAAACGGTCGATCATTTCCTGCAGGTGCTCCACCGAGCGGACCGCGACCTTCATTATGAACGAATCGCCGCCCGTGCCGCGATGGCACTCGAGAACCTCGGAAGCGTTTTTGGCGACCTCGATTATGTGGCCGTAGTCGACACCCGAAATACTCATGCGGATAAAAGCCGTGATCGGCAGGCCGACCTTCGACGTATCGATCTCCGCGCGATAGCCGGTGATGATGCCAGCATCCTCGAGCTTACGGACACGCTCGATGACCGCGGGCGTCGTCAGCCCCACCCGCCGGCCAAGTTCCGCATAACTGGTACGGGCATTGTGCTGCAGAATGTTGAGTATTTTGCCGTCGATCTCGTCGGTCATTGCGGTTGGTTTTAGCGGCCGTAGAATATTAACTAATATTGCTTATTAATCTTACAATATTAAGCTGGCTGGACTGAATAATTAACGATTCCTATTCAGTTTACTCATCAATTCTATTAAAATGGTTTAATAAGGATAACCATTAGCCAGAGGGCCGCATCGTATTTATGACAGGAGCCGCCATGCTTACCGACACAGCCATTTCCACGCCGACCGAACCTGCTTTTTCGCTCGAAAATTACGCGATCCGAGATGAAGATCTGCCCGAGTTCCGCGACATGCAGTTCGAAAATATCGACCAGCTTCATCTCGATCATCCGGGCGCGAACGACGCGGTCTATCGCGAGCGGCGGGACTATATCGCGGGGCTCTCGAAAGGATTTCGCGAAACAGGAGTGATCACCGATGTCGATTACACGGATGAGGAGCAGGCCATCTGGCGGCATGTCGCCGGCAAGCTCGAAGGGCTTCATGAAAAATACGCGAGTCCGTTCTATTTGCAGGCCAAGCGCGACCTCGGGATCTCGATCGAGCGGATACCGCAGTTGACCGAGATGAATCGAAGTCTCAAAGCGCTCACCGGCTTCCGACTTGCGCCGATCGAGGGCCTGGTCGAGACACGCGCGTTCCTGAGCTGGCTGTCGTATCGCGTGATGCTGTCGACCCAATATATCCGGCACCATTCGCGGCCAGATTACACGCCCGAACCCGACATCGTGCACGAATCGATCGGCCATATCCCGATGTTCACCAATCAGAATTTTGCCGATTATTCGCAGTTTATCGGCCACGGCGCCCGCGTCGCCAGTGACGAACAGCTCGAAGCTCTCGGCCGGCTCTATTGGTTCACCGTCGAATTTGGCCTGGTCGAAGAGGGCGGCGGCGTAAAAGCATACGGCGCAGGTTTGCTGTCGTCTTTCGGAGAGCTTGAACACGCATTTTCAGACGAAGTCGAACGCCGGCCGTTCGACCTCGAACGCGTGATCAGCACCGACTATGATTACAGCGAGATGCAAAAGATCCTGTACGTCATTCCGTCATACGCGGAGCTGAAAGAGGTGACGAGAAAGTATCTTGAGAGTTTCACAAAGTAGATTGATGGAGGACCAAATACCCTCGACATAAATTGGTGAAGTCCTGTCCGTTTTGGACGAAATGCGACAAACGGGAATCGTCGAGAAGTATGCGATCGGCGGAGCATTTGCGGCCATTTTGCACGACGAACCTATTTCTACTATCGGTCTAGATATATTCTTTTTATTCAAAGAAAAACGAGCGACGCTCGTTCTTTCATTGGACTCGATTTATGAGTTCGCTAAAGTACGCGGGTTTGCCTTCGATCATGAATTTATAAACATACACGGATGGTTGGTGCAATTTGTCGAAGCGAGTCATAGCGAACTGTGGAGCGAGGCAATTGAAAATGCCGAGATCATATCGATAGATCACCGTGATGCGTTCGTGGTCGATAAGGAACATCTCGTTGCAATGTGGCTTTTTGCCGGACGTGCCAAGGATTATCAGAAGATCGAATCATTTGTGGATGCCGATATTATCGATAACGTAAAGCTTATGAATATTCTGGAGAAGCACGATTTACTTGTAAAATGGGAAGCTGAGAAATGGAGGTTCACGAATGAGTAGCGAAAGCCAAATTGCAGAACTAACCAAACGCAAGACCATATTGCGCTCCTATCTTAGATCTCTCTCGCCCGAGGCCAAGATCGCACAACTTATCAACCTGCAAGAGCGATATTACGAGATGTTATCGATTCGTCAGGCAAACGGAGGCAAACCGATTCCAACAAAATGGAAGAAGTGGCACGTTGCTCGGCATGGATGATCTGTCAGAACCAGTTGTTAGACGATAGTGATGCTTTATCTGAAACGGACAATATTGATTGCGGTTTGTTTGGCCGTTATGACGCCGACGGCGATTGTTCTCGCCCAAAAGACTAAAGACAATCTTTATTCCCGTGGCCTTAAGGCGTGCCTTGAAAAGGAGCTTGTCTCGTATAAAGATTTTTCGAGTAGGGATCTGCGTAACGTTTTTGTTCTGAAGGATGACAAGGTAACTTACGGACTACCGACACAATTTGGTGAAATCAAAGTGGAGTATCTAACCTTGGACGATCTTGCGCAACGTTACAGGGAGCGTCGCGCGAAGACGACCAAGCAAGAGCGGACGGAGATTCAATAAACGAGATCTCCGCAATTTTCGACGAGGGCGAAAAGCTATTTTTTGCATACAGAAATTCTTGGTTCGGTTACCGGCAAAAAGGCGGGTTTCTTCAAAAGAAGCGTCTTACATACGGCCTCGCATTAGAGGGAGGCTGTCGGGCCGAAATCGGCTTTGACCAATCATCGAAAAAATTTGTCATCGAAAAAGTTGAGCTTTGGGGAATATAGAAAATGATCACAGAAACAAACACAGCAAGTAAGACGGAAACCGCGGCCAAGAATCCACTCGGACTGAAAAAGATACATCACGTTGAGTTTTACGTTGGGAATGCGAAGCAGGCGGAGTTTTATTATCGCAAGGCTTTTGGGTTTTCGAGGGCAGCGTATTCGGGGCTGGAGACGGGGAATCGTGAGGTGACCTCGTACTTGATGCGGCAGGTAAATATTAATTTCGTCTTGACGACGCCACTTAATCCGGAGCATCCGGCGGCGGAGCATATCAAGCAGCACGGCGACGGAGTGCGTGATATTGCGTTCTATGTTGAGGACGCCGATCATGCTTTTCACGAAGCTGTGCGACGAGGTGCAAAGCCCGTTACCGAACCGCATGATATGGCGGATGAGAACGGCAGTGTTCGCCACTCGGCTATCGCGACTTATGGCGATACGATACATTCGTTTATTTCGTACAACACCAACAATGGCCATAATTACAACGGCGTCTTTTTGCCTGGGTTCACAGCCCAAGATGTAGCCGGCGAGCCGACCGGCATTATGATGGTCGATCATATAGTCGGGAACGTCGAGCTCGGTAAGATGAACGAGTGGTGCGATTTTTATCGCGACGTGATGGGCTTTTTCCGCTACATTACGTTCGATGACAATGACATCTCGACCGAATATTCGGCATTGATGTCGATCGTCATGAGCGACGGCGGCCACAACATCAAGTTTCCGATCAACGAGCCCGCTAAGGGTAAGGGCGGCAAGTCGCAGATACAGGAATACATCGATTTTTACCGATCGGCCGGGGCCCAGCATCTTGCGCTGCTGTGCCGCGATATTCGCAGCACGGTCGAAAAGCTGATGGAGAACGGCGTCGAGTTTTTGTCGATCCCCGACACGTATTACGATGACCTTTTGGATCGCGTCGGTGAGATCGACGAAGATATCGAGTCACTTAAAAAACTCGGCATACTGGTCGACCGCGACGAGGAAGGTTATCTGCTGCAGATCTTCACCAAACCGGTCGAGGACAGGCCCACCGTGTTTTTTGAAATACTGCAGCGAAAGGGCTGTAAGGGATTTGGCAAGGGCAACTTCAAGGCGCTGTTCGTCTCGATCGAAGAAGAGCAGCGGCGGCGGGGCAATCTTTAGTTATTGAAAAGCGCCCATTAGTCTGGCGACGGTGCCCAGACCACCGAGCACGAACGACAGGATCATCAGCACCATAGCCGTGCTGATCTGGCTCTCTGCACTCGAAAGATTTCCGGCAGCGGCATCATTCTTTGCACGGTTGGCCACGATCGATGCGGCGATGCCGCCGATACAACAAAACAGGATGCTGACCAGGCTGAGAATGAAGATAGTGTTTGCCTTACTCTGAACGGCAGCCTGTCGTACAGCGTCTTCAGGGGTATTATCAATGCCCAAGAGTGACATAGTTTTCTCGGTTGGAAATTGTGTACTAATTTGAGATCCGCATCAATATAGACCAATGAAGCCTATTTACCAAACCGGGTTTGGCAACGAATTCGCGACCGAGGCGGTCGAGGGCGCTCTGCCCGTGGGCCGAAACTCGCCGCAGCGTGCGCCGCTCGGTTTATATGCCGAGCAGTTCTCGGGTACGGCGTTTACGGTGCCGCGTGCGGCCAATAAGCGGACATGGACATATCGCATTCGTCCGAGTGTCCTGCACAAGCCGTTCGAGCTTTACGACGGAGCGAAAAAGTTTGTGAGTTCTGCGCCCGATAGCGCCCTTGCTGACGCGCGTGCTTCTGCATTTGCGGTGATGACGCCAAATCAACTTCGCTGGGACGCGCTGCCGATACCGACCGAGCCCACGGATTTCGCTGACGGCGTTACAACTATCGCGGGGAATGGCGACGTGTTTTCTCAGACCGGCATCGCCGTTCACATCTACGCCTTTAACAAGGGGATGGGCGAACGCTACTTTTACAATGCCGACGGCGAGATGCTCTTCGTGCCTGAGAAGGGACGCATCGGATTCTTTACCGAGCTTGGATATTTGCAAGCCGGTGCAGGCGAGGTCGTGTGCATTCCGCGTGGGCTGAAATTCAAGATCGAACCGCATCCTGACGACAAAGAGTTACGCGGCTACATTTGCGAGAACTACGGCGCGCAATTTCGACTTCCCGAGTTGGGACCGATCGGTGCGAACGGCCTCGCGAACGCTCGCGATTTCAAATATCCGGTCGCATCGTTTGAGGACGTTGAGGGCGACTTAGAGCTTGTCGCAAAATTTGGCGGGAATCTGTGGTCGTGTGCGATCGATCATTCGCCGCTCGATGTCGTCGCGTGGCACGGCAACTACGCGCCGTATCTTTACGATCTTAAGAATTTCAACACGATCGGCTCGATCTCGTTCGATCATCCTGATCCGTCTATCTTTACCGTTCTCACGTCACCGAGCGGAGAAGCAGGCGTTGCGAATTGCGATTTTGTGATCTTTCCCGACCGCTGGCTCGTTGCCGAAAACACATTCCGCCCGCCGTGGTATCACCGCAACACGATGAGCGAATACATGGGCCTCATCTACGGCCAGTACGACGCCAAAGAAGAAGGTTTTGTCCCTGGCGGCGGCTCGCTCCACAACCAGATGTCCGCTCACGGGCCCGACCTCGATGCATTCGAGAAAGCGTCGAACGCTACGCTAGAGCCGCAAAAACTTTCGGGCACGCTCGCATTTATGTTCGAGTCGCGATATATCATCCGCCCGACGCGCTTTGCGATGGACTGCGCCGAACTGCAGCACGAATATTCCGAAGTCTGGCAGGGACTTAAAAAGAATTTCGAGGATTCGAAATCCCCCGTACTCAATGAGCGACCTAAATGAACAGCTTCTTTCGGCGTTCGACGGACACAATGAAGAAGGCGTCAGGGCGGCCCTCGCTGCGGGAGCTGAGGTCGGATCACCTATTCGGGGCAAAGAGCCCGTCCAGTGGCTGCTGAAGGAGTATACCCGGTCGGATCGTTTTGTTCCGTGTCTGAGAATGCTGTTGGATGCGGGCGCCCAATTGCGTGACCCGTTTTTGACGGCAGTGCTGTTGGATGACGCCGATATGATCAAAGTTAATGCTAACGATTCTATCAACCGGCGCGTCTCGCTCGCATCGACATTCACCTCCCTCCGGGACGCAACTCTGCTCCATGTCGCGGCGGAGTACGGGAACATCACCGCTGCCCGAACGCTGATCGAACTAGGTGCCGACGTTAACGCTGTCGCGAGCGTGGACCCGTTCGGCATAGGTGGTCACACGCCGATATTCCATACCGTGAACTCGAACCGCAACCGTTCCGAGCCGATCATGCGAATGCTCGCCGCGGCCGGCGCCGATTGTTCGTTGCGTGTAGACGGTCTGTATTGGGGGCGCGGCTATCCCTGGGAAACGGTATTTTTCGATGTCACACCGATATCGTTTGCCCAGTTCGGGCTGATGCCGCAGGTCCACCGGGACGAAGTTGATATTTACAACAATATAAGTTTCTTATTAAAAGCCTCCTGCCGGACTCCGCCGGGGCTCGACAACGTTCCGAATAGATACCTGGCGCCAAAGAATTAGATGGAACACAATGGGATCGAGATAAAGTTCGCGGCGACTCCCGAGAAGGGCTCTGTTTCCGCGATATTGGATCGACCTTCAGATTCGACGCATTTGCTTGTACTCGGTCACGGTGCGGCGTCGAATATTCGGACGCTGTTGATGCAGTCGATCGCCGAGGCCTTGGCGCGACAAGGCATCGCGACGTTTCGGTATAACTTTCCGTATTCAGAAAATGGTCGCGGCCGTGACGCAAATCCGGTTTGTATCGAGACGATCAGATCGGCGGTCAAGGCCGCTCGCGAAGCGGCGCCTGACCTACCGCTGCTGGCGGCCGGGCATTCATTCAGCGGGCGAATAACGACAACAGCTGCATCGGTAGCGCCGCTTGAAAATGTAAAAGGTATCGTTCTCTTTGCGTTTCCGCTTCATCCGGCTGGTGCTCCTGATACAAAACGCGCCGATCATCTTGCAAACGTGACCGTTCCAATGCTTTTCCTTAGCGGCACGCGTGACGCGTTGGGCGAGCTCGATCTTCTGAAACCAACTATTAAAAAGCTCGGCAAACGCGCCAAACTACACCTTCTCGACACGGCCGATCACAGCTTCAAGATCCAAAAAACAAAACGCGCGTCGACCGAAGACGTATTTGACGAGATGGCCCGCGTCACAGCCGAGTGGGCCGAGGAGAAATGAATGAGAGCGTTGACCTTATCCGTCGTTTTATTTTTAGGCGTAGGACTATTAAGCGCAGCAAACGCTAACGGGCAGTCGGAACACAGGCTTAGCGCAACGCCTAAGGCCTTTCAGCTTTTCTTCGCTAAATTCAAGACCGCTGCATTAAAACGTGACGGAAATGCGGTGGCCTCATTGACCAGCTTCCCGTTCGAGTACGGATGGGATGCGGGAGACGAAGGGACGTATAACCGACGTCAATTTCTTGCGAAATTTCGTGTCATTTTCAGCGAAACCGATAAACTATTTGGCCAACGCAACCCGATCTTTTATGTCGAGAATGGTTCATACACTCTGAGCAACGATGAAGATGCCTCGCACTTTTCTTTCAAAAAGAGCGGCGCGACCTACAAATTTTCTGGCTTCTTTGTAGAACCATGATCATGACGTTTCCCAAAAGGGCATGCTGCTAAACTTAGATCAACGCGTTTGCATCCGATACAAAAAGCTAAGAGTATACGCGTATTGATCTGGAGGATGATTATTTATGACCGCTGCAAACACTGGTGCGACGCCGCTGACACCTGCCCGGATAATTGAGGTCGGCATGGCCTTTTGGCCGGCGAAAACGCTGCTCGCCGCCATAAAGCTTGGAATATTTACGACGCTCGGCGAGAGCGCGATGAACGGCGCCGAGCTTTGCGATTCGCTCGGGCTGAATGAACGTTCGGACCCCGACTTCTTCGACACGCTTGTCGCGCTTCATTTTCTCGAACGCGACGGTAACGGACCGACGGCGACATATCGAAACACGCCCGAGACGGCCGCTTTTCTTGATCGCAGCAGCCCACACTTTATGGGCGGTTTTCTCGAAATGGCGAATGATCGCCTTTACCCGTTCTGGGGCGGCCTTGAAGAAGCGTTGAGGACCGGCAAACCGCAGAACGAGATCAAGCTAGCGGGCAAGGCCGTATTCGAAGAGCTTTACAGCCAGCCCGAGCGGCTCGAGCAATTCATGGACGCGATGGCCGGCATCTCGGCCGGCAATTTTTAGGCGTTTGCCGAGAAATTCGACTTTTCCGGACACAAAACACTGGTCGATATCGGCGGTGCGACCGGTCTGCTGTCGACACTTGTGGCAAAGGCAAATCCGAACATGACGTGCACTACGACCGATCTGCCGCAAGCGACCGAGATCGCCGCCCGCAAGATCGCTGAAGCCGGAATGTCGGAGCGTGTCAAAGCACAGCCGATCGACTTTTTCGCTAACGCGATCCCGCGGGCCGATGTCGTGACAATGGGGATGATCCTGCACGACTGGAATCTCGAAAACAAAAAGATGCTGATCCGGAAGGCGTTTGACGCTCTGCCTGAGGGCGGCGCGTTTGTTGCGATCGAGACGATAATCGACGACGCGCGTCGGGAAAACGCCTTTGGCTTGATGATGTCGCTCAATATGCTGATCGAGTT
>JBDTMQ010000460.1:0-7848 GCA_039934155.1 Acidobacteriota bacterium
GTCAGGCGCTTATCGTTTTCCATAACCTGCTCGGCAATGCTGTCAACTTTCGAGACCAGCAAATTCAATTTAGACGAGTGTTCGCTGTGCATCTCCGAATGCCGGTCGAGAGTTTGCGAGTTCTTATCTAACACCACTTTTATGTCGCGAACATCTGACTTCAGTCCGTTAACGCCATAGACGAGAGTCGATAGCGTATCGAACAACTCTTTTTCCTTATCTTCAGTTATCTACCTATCTATCGATCTCTCCCAATACAATATCAAGACTTCCGATGATGGCGACGACGTCCGCGATCATTTCGCCCTGGCTCATTACCGGCAGAGCCGACAGATTGATGAAGCTGGGCCCGCGGAAATGAACGCGGTCGGGTTTCGGGCCGCCGTTCGATCGCATATAGACGCCAAGCTCGCCCTTTGACGCTTCGATCGGCAGATAAACCTCGCCAGGCGGGACGTTAAAGCCTTCGGCAACGATCAAAAAGTGATGAATAAGCGAATCCATATGCTTTCGCATATCGTCGCGGTCGGGAAGTACTACCTTTGGCGCATCGGCTTTGACCGGTCCGGGCTTTAATCTTTCAAGCGCCTGCCGAACGATCTTATAAGACTCGACCAGTTCGCGCATCCTAACCTTAAATCTCGACCAAACGTCACCGTCAGGTTCGGTCGGCACCTCAAAATCATAGGTTTCGTAACCGGTATAGGGATTATCTCGTCTCAGATCGAGATCGACGCCGCTGCCGCGCAAGCACGGGCCGGTCAGACCCCAATCAATGGCATCTTCAGCTGAAATGACACCGATGCCCATCGTACGGCTTTGCCAGATCGTGTTGCCGGTGATCAGTTTGTCAAATGTGTCGAGCGCATCCGGGAAATTCTCGAGGAACTGCTTGACGCGGTTCTCAAATCCCGCCGGCAGGTCCATCATCAGGCCGCCGATACGGAAATAGCTCGGCGTCATTCGTCCGCCCGAGGCCGACTCGATGATGTTCAGGATCTTTTCGCGTTCCTTAAAAGTAAACCAGAACGGCGTCATCGCACCCATGTCGAGGCATGAGGTGCCGAACCACACCATGTGCGACGCGATCCGCTGCAGCTCGCACATTAGTACGCGGATCACCTGCGCTCGTTCCGGGATCTCGAGGCCCAACAGCTTTTCGGCCGCCATCACATAAGCGAGATTGTTGCCGAGCGGATTAAGGTAATCCATCCGGTCGGTGATAACGATCCCCTGTTGGTATTTCTTGTATTCAAAGAGCTTCTCCATTCCTGTGTGGAGATATCCGATGTCGGGAACGGCCTTTATGACGAGTTCTCCGTCGAGACGCAGATCGAGCCGCAGTACGCCGTGGGTCGACGGATGCTGTGGGCCCATCGAAAGGGTCATTTGCGACTCGAGCGGTTGATCGAGAAGCTCGATGCCGGGAAAGTTTTCTACTGAAGTACTCATAAAAGTTTGGAGTACCGGCTTTAGCAGGCGAGGCCGCATAAAGGCGGGACTCCGAGCATCAGTTCATGCTGTACGGTTCATAGCCGCGCAGCGGAAAATCCTTGCGCAACGCATGTCCGTCGAATTCCGACGGCAACAGTATTCGGCGAAGGTCCGGATGCCCTTCAAAATTTACGCCAAAAAGGTCGTAGGTCTCGCGTTCGTGCCAATCAGCCGTTCGCCAGACGCCGGTAACGGTCGGAACTACGGGCGAATCTTCCGACAGCAAAACCTTCAAACGGATCCGGTTGTGATGGATCGTCGAAAAAAGGTGATAGTTGACCTCAAATCTCGGATCCTCTTCGGGACCATTATCGGCTCCGCAAATGTCTGCCAACAGGTTGAATTGCTGCTCATCGCGCAGAAACCGACAAATGTCGGCGACCGCGGCTGCCGGTACAACGGCGGTAACCTCGCCAAAGGCTTCTCTTACCTCGGAAACCCACTCCGAATTATGCTCTTTTAGCTTTTCCACATAGCTGTGGAGCTTTTCAGTCATATGAATTACGCGCGGGCTTCTGCACCTGCTTACGAACTTCGCCGCCGTTCATGCCGCGACGGTATCGAATACGGCCGCGATACCTTGTTTTGTGCGACCTCAACCTCGGTCTCGCGTTCGAGTGCGGTCCCTTCGGTTACGGGCAGCGTACCGGGAACGGATGATATACGGGATTCTGGATCGTATGTGTCGCGGCGGTCCCTGACCGATTCTTTCATGATCTTTTCCTGAAGCATCATGATCGCATGGACCAGCATCTCGGGCCGCGGCGGGCATCCCGGCACATAAATATCGACCGGCACCACCTTATCGACGCCCTGGACGATCGCATAATTATCAAAAACGCCGCCCGACGTCGCGCAGGCCCCCATGGAGATGACCCATTTCGGTTCGGGCATTTGATCGTAGATCCGCCTTAGCACCGGGGCCATCTTTCGCGAAACCCTGCCCGACACGATCATTACATCGGCTTGACGCGGCGACGCCCTGAACGTTTCAGCGCCAAAGCGGGACAGGTCGTTGCGTGCCGAAACAGTATTCATCATCTCGATCGCACAGCAAGCCAGGCCGAAGGTGGCCGGCCAGAGACTCGATTTTCTGGCCCAGTTAACGATCGAGTCGAGCCGTACCGTTACGACATCCGGGAGCGATTCAAATATTTTATCTTCGAGACCCATTTTGATCTAAACCTAAAGCGGCCCTACTGTCAGGCGGCTTTCTTCAGAGCCTGTTCACGCCGCTGCTTGATCAGTCGGCGGGTTTCTTCGCGGGCCTCGGCCCGTGCCTGAAGTCCCCATTCGAATGTGCCCTTCTTCCAAACGTATAAGTAACCGACGACGAGAGTTGAGAGAAACACCAGTATCTCGAGAAACGCGATCGTCCCGAAGGCAATGCCGCTGATCGCCTCATCTCGCATCAGGCTCTTGAAAGCCACGGCGAATGGAATAATGAAGAGGACCTCTATATCGAACAGCAAAAAGATGACGGCAACCGTATAAAACTTTATCGAATAACGGTCGCGGGCCGACCCGACCGGGTCTTTGCCGCATTCGTACGGCATAAGTTTGGTGGCCGTTCGCTTTCTTGGCCCGATAAACTGTGCGACCAGAAGCTGGCTGACCGCAAAACCCATCGCAACCATGAACATTATCCCGATCGGCGCATATTCCATCAGATCGTGTCCAGACATTTGTGACCTCAAACGTATCTCAACGCCCTTCGATATTCTGCAAATCCGCCGCTATCGATAAGTCGGTGAGATTATTGATACTAAAGTAATCGTAAGGTAACCCAAAGGGAGTGTCAAGGCACTGCAAGCGTCATAAGATGCTGTTAAATCAAGCTTTTGGCGCCGCATTTTGAGCGGCCGGCGATCATCGTCTCAGCCAATTATTTATTGACGTTGTCGACGGCGATATGCTAGTTTCAGTAAAGACGCTGGCCGTCATTCCTTGGTTACCTGCCTCCTATCATTCGGCCCTACAAGACACGTGATAACTGGTTTCAACACAGACATCGAATACGAAGGCGTAACATACCATGTCCAGACCGAGGACAAGGGAGCGAAGCGCCCGATCATAATGACGCTGGTCTATGATGGCGGGACCATACTTGCGAGCAAGCGTCAGTCGTATGAAGACCTTTTGGCGGGCGAACTGGACGAAGCAGTACTCGCGGAACGTTTGCAGAAGCAGCATCGGCTGATCTGCGCGGCGGTAAAGGCCGGCCGTATTGACGACCTTCGACAAATGACAAGCCGTGATAGTGCGGCCGCAAAGCGATCGAAAACACCTGTTTCAGTGCCCACCGTCAGCGGCGCTTCGCTGCCGACTGCCGTTTCCGTTCCTGAGGCGGAACTTCCGCCGATACCCGCGCCATTTTTCGACGCCTCAGATATCATGGTCATCGAGCCGGATGCGACGGTTTTTGAGGACGCAATGCTCTACGAAGAGATCGTTATCCCTGACGACGCTGTCGAGATCGTCAGCGAAATGGTCGGACGCGAACGGCCCGTGAATAATAAGCTGAGCCTCGAGTTTTTGAGTGAGGCGGCGTTTCAGGGCGGAAGCGACACCTCTGTCGGGCTGCTGGTGTGCCGCGGGACCGCACGAAAGGTCGTGGCAAGCGCTCAGATCATGATAAAGATCCTCGGTTCCAGCTTTCGTCCGCTTATCTTTCATGCATCGACCGACGCCAACGGCGTTGCCAAGGTCGACCTGCAGTTGCCGAGTTTTTCTTCCGGACGTGCCGCACTTTTCGTTCGCGCGGTAAGCGAGGGCGAAGAGGTCGAGCTTCGAAGGGCGATCGCACACGGTTGATTACGTTTCCCTGATAAGAGAAAATCGAAGCAGGGAAATGATCCGATTTACATTAAATGGCGAGTCCCGCGAAGTGCCGGGTCAATTTGATCTCGAAAGTCTGCTCAAACATTTTGGGCTACCATCACAGCGCGTTGCGATCGAGCTGAACGGTACCGTCGTTCGGCGCGCCGACTGGGCAAATGCCCGGGTTACAGATGGCGACAAGATAGAGGTCGTTCACTTTGTCGGCGGCGGATAAAACGATCGCGGTTCAAAGCTTGTTTTGGTTCGCATTTCTGACGAGCTCATGCTTCTTTGCGTTCTTTGCGGCTTTGCGTGAAAATTAAACTCAATATGTCAGATACATTCGAGCTCGCGGGCAAGAATTTTAGCTCGCGGCTGATAATCGGAACCGGGAAATACCGCTCGTTTGACGAAATGAAAGCGGCCCACAGGGCGTCAGGCGCAGAGATGGTGACCGTTGCGGTCAACCGCGTGCCGCTCGACCGCAAGACCGAATCTTTTCTCGACCATTTAGACCCGAAGATGCAGATCCTGCCAAACACGGCCGGATGTTACGATGCAGATCATGCCGTTCGCACGGCACGCCTCGCCCGAGAGGCTCTCGAGACCGACTGGCTCAAGCTCGAAGTGATCGGCGACCAGACGACCTTGCTTCCGGATAACGAGCAAACGCTCGAGGCGGCGCGGATACTGGTAAAAGAAGGCTTTATCGTTCTTCCGTATTTCTCCGACGATTTGATCATGGCAAAAAAGCTCCTCGACGCGGGCTGCCCCGCAGTGATGCCGCTGGCCGCGCCGATCGGTTCCGGGCTGGGCATCCAAAATGCTACAAGCCTGAGGATAATGCGTGAACAGCTTCCCGAAGCCGTGATAATCGTCGACGCGGGAGTCGGCGTGCCATCGGATGCGGCGCTCGCGATGGAGCTCGGCGCCGATGCGATCCTGATGAATACGGCGATCGCCGAATCCGGTAACCCCGAATCGATGGCTCGCGCCATGAATCTGGCTGTTCAGGCCGGTCGTCTTGCTTTTACGTCGGGACGAATGCCCAAACGCCTTTATGCCTCGGCCTCGAGCCCGATCCAGGGCGCAATAAAATAACGTCCTTCAATACTCGAGTTCCGCAACGATCGGCAGGTGGTCTGAGGCAAGCAATGCCGTTCGGCTGCGGTGCAGGTAGGCCTTAACTAGCCTGAAACCGTGGTCAAAATAAATATGGTCCAGATGGACCAGCGGCATGATGCCGGGAAATGTTCGCGCCCGGCCTAGATGCATCTTCGGGTCGATACTGTTAAAGTGCGACCCAAGCAGTCTGGAGGTCAATCCCCGCGTCCATTCGTTAAAGTCGCCGGCGACGATCCGATGTCCCGCGAATTTAAGCGGATCAAGTGCATGTACCGATAAGAGTTTGTGGATCTGCAGCCGGCGTTCAAAAAACGACGTTCCCATATGAACGTTCACAAATTGCAGCGGCGAACGGCCTTCGATCGAGATCTCGGTGCGCAAACAGCCGCGCGGCTCGTAATGCTTGACGGTAATATCGTAATTGACGGTCTCGCCGATGGCGAAACGGCTTAGAACGGCATTCCCGTATTCGCCGCCCTTGATCCGGCGATTCTCACCCAGACGAAAATCCATCGACAGACGGTCTGCCAGATAATCGGCCTGATTGTCGCGGCGGTGCGTCAGCGATCGGCATAAAACCTCTTGCAACGCAACGACGTCAGCGTCGATCTCTTCCAGTACGTCGCCTATCCGCTCGGGCGAATAACGACGGTCGATACCGACGCATTTATGAATGTTATATGTTGCGATCCTAAGACGGCTCATCAATTATTTCGGTAATTCTGGGCCGCTTTGAAAAGGGTCGGCAACGCGAGCATCAACAACAGGATGATGAGTGGGATCGATGCCGCACGGGGAAAAACAATGAACAACAAGGCCAGCATCAAGAGGGAAAAACCGGCGATGAAAAGCAAACGGGACTCGGCCGGGCCTAGCGGCGATCGTTTTGCAATGGCCGAACTAATTGATGTTGCGGCGTTGAGCGCTCCGGCGGTCGCCTTGCGGACACTGCCGCCGCCGGTCCGCTTTTCCTTTCGCTCGCCCGTCCGTCGATGCCGCGGCATTCTCGCGGTATCGGCCAGAACGATCTCTGTCGAATCGGCCAGGTCGTTAAGAAACATTTCCTCGACCAGAACTGCGAAATCGCGGTCCTCGACCAACACATCGATCTCATAATTCGAGAACCAACTGGCAATATTAAGATTGGTCGAGCCTATGCGTGCAAAACGCCCATCGAATACCGCACTTTTTGCGTGGACCATCGGGCCGTTCCATTCGAAGACGCGAACGCCGGCCTCTAATAGCGGCCTGTATGTCGAGCGCGTCGTATCACGGATCAACGCGATATCGGTCGAACGGGGAACCAAAATGCGTACATCCACACCGTCGCGTGAGGCGTCTTTCATCGATTGCAGGTATGACGGTACGCCGACAAAATAGGCGTCGGTAAGCCACATGGTCTCGCGAGCGACCGACGCCAGCAGATGATCGGCGCGATAGACATGTCCCTGGCCCGGAACAGTCTGAATAACACGAAGCGATATCGAGCCTGCTTCGTTTATGTTACTTCTCCGTGCGATCGCTTCAGAAGGGAGCGGCTCGCCCATTGTGGCCCACACCTCTGCAAAAGCCGATTCGACATCGGCCACGGCCGGCCCGCGCAGCTGAACGCCCGTATCACGCCACGGCTGAATATCCTTTGCCGGATAGCCGACCCAATCCTGCCCAACACAGAGACCGCTGACAAATGCGATCTGTCCGTCGACCGTCAGCACCTTGCGATGATCGCGGCTGAAGACCCCAAGCGGATCGCTCAATTTCGGAGGGTTATAACATCTGACCTCGATGCCCTCGGCTGCAAGACGACGCCAAAACCGGCGGGGCGTTTTTCCAAGTCCGCCCAACCAGTCGTAGATCAGCTTTACATCAACGCTGCTCTTTGCGCGGTCGATAAGCGCATCGGCGAATATGTCGCCCTGTTCGTCGCCGTGAATGATATAACTCTCGAAATAGATCCTCTCTTCGGCAGACCTGATGGCCTCGAGCCAGGCCGGATAATTCGCTTCGGCATTGATCAACAGCTTGACCTCGTTGCCGTGGACGAGCGACGCTCCGGTGACGCGTGTGAACGTATCCTCGACAAAATCATTTGTGACGACCGGTAAAGCAGGATCTACAGCCATCGGGCTCGCGGTCTTTCGATTTGCAGTCCTTGTGGTCATAATGATATGAAAATTATAGCGTTATTCGGCCTTTTACGGGAAAGTCTTGAAGAAATGAGCGTAAAAATACTGTTTTTCGGAGCCGCCGCCGAATCCGCCGGGACGCGGTCTTTTGAACTCGAACGCCCGGTTACGTCGGCCGGCGAAGTCTTTGACCAAATGATCGAGCAATTCCCGAACCTGTCGCGGCTTCGCCTGCTTATTTCGGTCAATCAGGCTTACGCCGACCGATCGACCGGCGCCGCGG
>JBDTMQ010000461.1:0-5559 GCA_039934155.1 Acidobacteriota bacterium
TGACGGTCTGACGGTCAAGCGTCCCTCGTCGTTTCGCGATAAAACCTCGGCCGACAACTGCGGTCCGAAATCAATACGCTTTCCGGTTTTAAGACGGCGTGCGGGCCGGGCGAGCGTTTCCCAATTTCCGTCTTTTAGCGGGCGAATGAGAAAAAGTTCGACCTTGGCACCTGTTGCCGACCGCCCGATAAGACGCGCGGGAAAAACCTTTGTGTTATTCAGGACAACAACGTCACCCTCACGCAGATGCTCTGGGAAAGCGGCAAAGGTCTCATCGTCAACTCTCGACGTGGACCGGTCAACGAACAGCATTCGCGATGCGGACCTGTTTTCAAGCGGTTCCTGAGCGACCAGCCGATCGGGCAGTTCGTAATCAAATTCTGAGATAAGCATTGTTCTCATCACAAATAAAAACAGCATACCCCGCGGGGTATGCTGTTTTTATTGACTCGGATCGTCAACAAGTGGCGATCCGTTTAATTCGTACTAACCTCTGTTGAATTATTTATCATAATATCACCCCCAGTGCTTATATGATGCCATAAGACCATTTGAAATTGCCAGCTTTTTCTTAAAATTCGCTCACACAATTCCCAACGCCGCCGCCGTGGTCCGCCCCGCACAACAAAAAATTTGGTAAACTTCGTTTTGTAATGAAAAAATTCGCAGTATCGATCCTGGGGTTGTTGTTTTATTCCGCTGCATTCGGGCAAAGTGATCTGCAGATAATGCGCGATTCCGAATCACAGCTTGAAAGAATCGCCGTCGAACAAGGGCCGAACAAGGCGTTTCTGCAATTTCTCGCCGACGATGCCGTGATATTTTGCCCGCATGCTGTTCGTGGCCGCGAATTTTGGAAGACAAATTCGGCACCGGTAGGTTTCACCATCACCCGGGTCTCGACCTTTGCCGATATCTCATCGACCGGAATGCTTGGTTACACGACCGGCAACTGGCGAATGTATCCGCTCAGCCGAAAAGAGGACCAGGCAAAATTCGGCGAATACGTGACCATCTGGGAAAAAAAGCCCGATGGCCGCTTTTTGGCGAGCCTGGATATTGAGACCCGGCACGACAAGCTCCCATTTTATCAGACCGACACCGCGGTTTCTGCTGACGACGAAAGCGATCTGAACAAACGCAGCCTGTCGCCATCTGACGCATCAATGGATTTTTTCAGGCTGAGCATGACCAAAAAGGCTCTAAGCGGCGCATACGACAAATTTGCGGCAAAGGATATCAGGTTCCTGCGCGAAGGGCTGCCGCCGATCATCGGCAAAAAGAATGTGGTCAAGGTCACGAAAGAATATGTCTCACTTGATTTCCCGCAGACGACCGCGCTCTTTCAGTCGGGCGACATGGCCTATATCTGGAATAAATGCAGCTATGACAAGACCGGCGAGGGTAACGAAGAAGGCAATTGCCTGCACATCTGGAAGCTTCGCGACGACAAATGGTGGATAGTTCTGGGCGTTTTTGCCGGCGTGCCCAATACAACACCGCCTGTCCTGAAAACAAAGCCGCCAAAAAGAAAAAGGGCCGGATAAGAGCAGCCCCGTTTCATGCGTTCTTTTGGTACCGGAGGTCGGACTCGAACCGACATGGGCGTTAAGCCCGCCAGATTTTGAGTCTGGTGCGTATACCGATTTCGCCACTCCGGCACGAATTAACGATGATACGTCGCCAAACGGCGGAAATCAAGCAGTTCAGGAACGCAAAGGTCGATCGTTAGGGCCCGTTCGCTACCAACTGTTAGTCAACGTTTCAAGATCCTCGGTTAACGCTATTTTTCTTCCG
This sequence comes from Acidobacteriota bacterium, assembly GCA_039934155.1. Classification (GTDB taxonomy): domain Bacteria; phylum Acidobacteriota; class Blastocatellia; order Pyrinomonadales; family Pyrinomonadaceae; genus OLB17. The sequence goes on from JBDTMQ010000461.1 coordinate 1,798, forward strand.
GCAGCGGCTTGCTGTTGCCTCGTTCGAGCTTTGCAAAACGCGACGTTTCGAGCCATGTCGGCATCGCCGGCGCTTCTGAAACGCGCCACCCGAGAATGCCCATTACCTCGGCTACGGTCTCGGCGCCTTCCCAAGACCAATTGTTGAGTACGACGTCGCCGGGATTGTGATAATCGGTCTTTTCCCACGCTTCGATCCGTTTCAGCCAAACCTCTTTTTCGCCGGCCGGCGCGCCCAAAAGCATCAGCGCAGGAACACCGCGTTCGACAAAGGAATAGTGATCTGACCGGTAGAATACCTTTTCATCCGGCACCGGATCGGGAATGACGTTTATCTGCATCGTTTTGGCTAGTTCGCCGAGCATCGTTCCCAGCGATGAATGCTCGGCGCCATATCCGACCATTGTTTTTACCGGGCCGTAAACTTCTGACCCGATCCCGTCGAGGTTGAAATTTGCGGCGACCTTTTTGATATTCCAGGTCGGATTCTGGGCCCAGTATTTTGAACCATAGAGGCCATATTCCTCGCCGGTCACCGCCAAAAAGATGAGCGTTCGTTTCGGCCTTGCTGAGAGCTTTGAAAACGCTTCGGCGGCAGCCATCATCTCGGCTGTACCGAGCGCGTTATCGGCAGCACCGAAATAGGTTTTCCCGTTCTCGGTCCCGTACGCGTCGTAGTGCGCCGAAAAAACCACAGCCTCTTCTTTAAGCTTCGGGTCAGAGCCCTCGATAAATCCTACGACGTTGCTCGACGTACCTTTTGTGGTCTTGAGCTTAATATTTATTTTTGCCTGCTGCTTCAGATCAATAGGCGCAAAACCATCGCTATCGGCGCTCGCGATCGCTTCTTTAACGGTTTTGCCCGACTTTGCCAACAGTTTGGCCGCCCCTGATTTGCTGACGTATATAAACGGCGGAAGAAAGTCAACCGCAGTGTTTTCTGACGCCAGTGCGACTTGTCTGCGGCTGAAATAGTTTATCAACTCTTCGGGCGGATTTTTCTCGCGGCCGTGGCCGATGAACACTATACCGGCGACGCCCTTGAATATCAGATTTTGAAGAAAGATCTGAGAGGCCTTTGCCTTTTCCCAGTCCGCTTTGGGAAAGCCCGCCGGCGGCCCTTCGAGCATTACGACGATCTTTCCTTTGACGTCGACGGTTCCCAGGTCATTCACATTCGCCTTCGGGTTAACCATCGCATAACCGACAAAGACCATATCGCCGCTAACCGTTTTGTCAGCGGCGGTGAACGGCGCAACCGCATAGTCGTCGCCCATTTTGAACGTCTCGGTCCCGACGGTAAAAGCCGATTCCGGCGCCATCTGAGTTTCTTTAAAGTCGATCTTTTGAAGGAATCCACCCTTATCGCCCAACGGCTTTAGCCCGAGCTTTTGAAAGCGTTCTGCGATCCACGCGGCCGCCTTGTCGCCCCCAGGCTGCATTGTGCCGCGGCCCTGCATCTCTGCCGACGCGAGCGTCGTCGTAATATCCTTTATCGAATCGACAGTGATCTTTGTTACAAGCTCGTTCTCAGCCGCCGAAAGTCCGGCCAGTGCCGCGGCCTGGTCCAACGATTGCACAGCAAGTGCTGAAATAAAAACAAGTGCGAAGGCCGCACGCTGCATGTATCCGATGTAAAAAAGCTTCATTTATATCTCCGGTCCGGACGGATGAATAACGCGTTGGCCGAGAACAGGCGCGGCCGGTATATTACGTTGGAAAGGGCCTTTAGGTTTTACTGAGATGCTTTAAACGCGATTGAGGATCACTACTTCGACTCGGCGTTTTGCTTCGTCAAGGAAGGCTTCGATCTGTGACGCCACTTTTTCCTCGATCAGAGTGCTGTTGATCTCGGCACGCTTGCTGTCGAGCGTCGGCATCAATAGACCCGGATATTTGCGGCGGAATTCAGGCACAAAGATCTCGCGGTAATACCGCTCTTCGTCTTCGCGGGTTATCACGATAAACGAGCGAAATCGAAAGTCGAGATACTTATCGATGGCTACGCGGTCTGAAATTATTCTTTCAAAATTATCGTCTTTGACCGAGCTGAACCCTACAGTTTTCAAGCGCTGTTCGAATTCTGCTGGACTGGTAAAATACGAAAGGATCTCGGTGATCTTGGCCGCGATCTCTTTATCGGTCGGTGCAGCCCGCGGTATTCGCTCGGCCTCAAGCGCAAATATCCGCTGGTCGATCAGACGCTGAAGGGCACGGTTAAGGTCATCCGAAGAGGGTTCCTGAATTCCAATACCTGGCTGAAGTGCAAGCTGCCATTTCAGGTCGGAAAACGTTATCAACTCTGTCCGAAGCCCATCGCTGACGGTCGCAACGGTCTTATCGACGACCTTCTGTGCGGGCACCGTCCAGGTACCAGCCGAGCAAATCGCCGCAGCGACCATCGCCGACCTCCAAAACCACCTAAAAATTGCAGACATTCGACTTTTCATTACAGCCTGAACTAAATTTTTGCGTTTAATCGACGCATAGTCAATTGGCAGCCCTGTGTTTAATCTGTTGACAAAATGTTCAAAAAGTTTTTTAATTTATAAGGAAGTCCCCAAGCTTCTAAAGTTGCTGTCACCGCTCACCTAGCTCCTGCCGTTAAACGCAGTAAATATTCGTCAATCAATTCCCGGGATCCCCATCAATGCCAGTTCCTTCTGCAGCAAAAAACCAATCCAGGCATCTTGCCAAAAGTGGAGAAAGTTTGGACGGCCCAACCGCTATTCGATTCATTTCAGACCTCGGCCGTAGTCTGCTTTTCACCGTCCATCCAAAAAAGGTCGCGATCCGCGTCGCCGACGCGATACGGCATTTGGTCGGTGCCGAAGTTTGCGCCTTTGTCGCCGAGCTGGAGAATATCGGCGTCGTGAGCTGCGCTTTCGATCAAAAAGGCGAACTGAATACGAACATTCTCGATCGCAACAAATTTGAAAAGTGGCTCGAGCTGCTGCCGCCGCAGGTCGGCTACCGTCAGGACCGCGAGGGCGAATTTCTTTTGGACGCAGTTCCGCATGCGCTCGAGTACATTTCGCCTCTTCACATTAACGGCGAGGTCAGAGGCGCCATTATCGCTGGTTTTGCAAAAAAGCAGGACTACGACGAATCGAAAGTGACGCTGATCGATGCCGCGACACAGATGGCGGCGATGAGCATTAATCTTTCGGCTCATTACGAGACCGCAATAAACAATTCGATAAATCGTGCGAGAGAAGAGCACCGCCGGTTTACCGAGGCCGTACTTGACGCCCTCCCGGTGTCACTCTATGTCGTCGACCGCGACTACCGGATCGTCACCTGGAACCGGCACCGCGAGAACGGCGTTCAGGGAATTCCCCGTGATTCAGCGATCGGCAGGAATGTTTTCAATGTGCTGGCACGTTATCCTGAAGGCCGTGTGCGGGATGAATTCGAGCGTGCATTTCGAACGGGGCGGATCGAACGTATCGAGCAGCAGACGGTTGCCGACGACGGATCGACGAAGCACTGGCTCGTCAGCAAAGTTCCGATGCGTGATCCGGAAACAGACGAGATAACCCACGTCATCACAGTTGGCGAAGACGTCACAGTTCGTGTTGACGCTGTCCATGCGGTCGCCCGGGCAGACAAGCTGGTCGGGACCGGCGTCGGCGCGGGGGGGCTGGTTGACGTGGATCATTTGCGTGGCGAGCTGGCGGCTATTGCCGAGCCCCTTGCCGTCATCGGCGAGCAGCGAGAGGCTGTAGTGGCCGGGCGCCTTGTAGGCGTGGCTGGCGTCGGC
>JBDTMQ010000462.1:0-2794 GCA_039934155.1 Acidobacteriota bacterium
CCGAAGCAGCCGTATCGGCAACGTCGCATTGCGCCGCAAAGGTCTTCACGCCAAACGCTTCGATCTCTTTTTTCAATTGCTCGGCTTCGTCGGCGCTCTTCGAATAATTGAACGCGACATTCGCGCGTTGTCGTGCCAATTCGAGCGCGATCGCCTTCCCGATGCCGCGCGTCCCGCCGGTAACGATCGCCGACCTTCCCTGAAAGATCTTTTGATTCATAACTTTTACACGTTTAAGGCTGTCCGCTGGATCTCGAATAATTGGTTGATCCCCGTTTCGGCCATCGCGAGCATTGCATCCATCTGCTGGCGTGTGAAGGGTTCGCGTTCGGCGGTGCCCTGTATCTCAATGAATTTTCCCGAACCGGTGCAGACGATGTTCATATCGACTTCGGCTGTCGAATCCTCGGCATAAGCCAGGTCGAGCAGAGGCGTTTCGTCGACGATCCCGACGCTTACGGCCGCGACCTCACTGAGCAGCGGCGAGGTCTTGACCATGCCCTGTTTGACCAGCTTTCGGCATGCCAACGCGAGGGCCACATAGGCGCCTGTGATCGATGCGCACCGCGTCCCGCCGTCGGCCTGAATAACGTCGCAATCGATAAAGATCTGCCGTTCGCCCAACAGTTTTGTATCGACAACGGCCCGAAGGCTTCGTCCGATCAACCGCTGTATCTCCTGTGTTCGGCCCGATGGGCCGCGCTGTACTTCCCGCTGCGTCCGCGTGTTCGTTGCGCGCGGCAGCATCGCGTATTCGGCAGTCACCCATCCGATCCCTTTATTTCGCAGGAACATCGGCACCCGCTCCTCGACTGACGCCGTGCAGATGACTTTGGTGCCGCCGACCTCGATCAGCGCAGAACCCTCGGCATAGGGTGAAATATTCGGTGTGATCTTGGTGTTGCGGATCTGGTTCGCGTTTCTTTTATCAAGTCTGATATAGCTCATTTAATTCTGCCCCTTTTCGTAAAACATGGATCCGGACACCGGTTTCAGCTGCCCGATCTCTCATTTCGACAGCCGGTCGCCGCCAAAAACCTCGATCGCTTCGAGCTTTGACGGTTTTGTTCCCAGGAAACGCTCGGCTACGTGTGCGAACCGTTCGGCCGCGTCTGTCACATAAAAATGATCAAGATCGTCACACAACATTCGGGTGCCTTCGACGCGGCGTGTGCTTCCCAGATCTCTATTCTTTAATAATTCCCCGACCTCGTCGGCCGCCGCTTCGCCCGAGTCTATAAGCGTCACGTTTTCACCAACTGTTCGAGTAATGACATCGCGAAGGATTGGATAATGCGTGCACCCCAAAACCAATGCGTCGGGTTTGAACTGCCGCATCCTTGTCAAGTATTTTGCCGCGATCAAAACCGTTTCCGGTTCCTCGGTCCAACCCTCTTCGGCAAGTGGAACGAATAGCGGGCAGGCCGTTTGAAAGATCTCGACCGTGTCTGACGCACGTCGGACGGCATTCGCATAAGCGTTGCTGGCCACGGTCGCCTCGGTAGCAATAACACCGATCTTTGCTCTCGGCCGGTCCCGCGTAACTTCGACCGCCTTTCGGCTGCCGGGACCGATCACGCCGACGACGTCGATCCCGATCTGCTCGCGGATCCTCGGAAGTGCCAGCGCCGACGCCGTATTGCATGCGACCACCAATAGTTTGATGCCGAGTGAGGCCAGGAACTGAGAATTCTCGATAGCGTACCGCTCGACCGTCGAAAGCGATTTTGTTCCGTAGGGCACCCGGGCCGTGTCGCCCAGGTATATAAAATGTTCGTTCGGAAATCGATCGTGGAGCGCCCGGTAAACGGTCAATCCGCCCACGCCCGAATCGAAGATGCCGATCGGTAATTCGCTTTTCAACTTTCTATGCTCCGCTTCGATTCACCAAGTAATCAAGGCTACAAAAATCAACGATCATCGGCAACCTGGCGTCGCAGAATACGGCTGTTGCGCGAACGAAAAAAGCGCTTGTGATCGGCACAGTTAGACAGGTAAAATGATAAGAATGCGAAACGTCGCATTAAACACGACACAATTCTCCGTCTAACAATTATTACTTGCCGGTCCTATCGGCCCAAAGCCTAATTTCGATCTCAAAAATTCCCGGTCGCCTTGATCCGGCCCAATAGCGTTTTCAGGAGCTAATTTATGAAGAAATGCCTTTTATTCGCCGCGTCGCTGCTCGCGTGCATTTTCCTGGTTGCCGGCTCGCGGCAATCGGCACAGGAGATGCCCGGTCGCGGCGGTATCAAAGCCCCGGCCGATAAGCGGCTGCCATCCGTCGATCAGGACGCCAACCTTGCGAAAGACATTCGAAGAGTTACCAACCGATCAAGTGACGGCCTCGTCCAGCAAAGGCTTAAGAACGGCATGGTAAAAATAGATCTCAAAGGCCGGTTCCAGAACGCCGCTTTGGTGCGAATGGGCGACAGCGGTCAAGCAGAAAACGCGTGCATCACCGATATTTCCGAGGCCAACGCGTTTTTCGGCCGCGATCTCGAAACCGGCATCACGCTTCCAAAAACCCAGTTTCCGATCGACGTCGAATACGATACCGCCCGCTACGGAATGTCCCAGCGGGAACTCGACTTTTATCTCAACATGATCAAAGAAGCCGAGACGCGACGCCTTATGAGTCCCGCGTCGGCAACGATCGTCATTCAAAATAATGACGGCGCCGGCGAGGGATTTAACGACCCGGCACCGGCATTTGTCGTCGGCGAAGGCGGAAATGCCGGGACAACGCTCGGCCAACAGCGGCTCAACGTTTTTGCATTTGCGGCCGCTATCT
>JBDTMQ010000463.1:0-7189 GCA_039934155.1 Acidobacteriota bacterium
GAACTGTCTTGCGATTTCAGATTTTGCCTGTGTGAATGGTTCAAAAATATCGTCGCCAGGGCGCCCGATGGCCTTCGTTGGGCACGCGGCTACGACCTTGCTATCTCGACCAAAACTTCGGCCGACCACACGGCTTCGTTCCGTTGCGCGAAGGATGCCGAGGGCAACTTATATATTGCCGACGGAATGCGAGGGCGATTGGAATACCCCGAACAGCGGAAATATGTGATCGGCCGGATGCGTGCCGAACGAAACACCCGTCATGCGATCGAGAACGCGCTGCACGGCCAGGCATTCGTTCAGGACCTCAGGCGTCTCAGGTCGCTGTCGCATGTGCCGCTGCAGGCTGTCACGGTCGAGGCCGACAAATTCACGCGTGCACTTGCCTGGGCAAGCCTCGCCGAGGCGGGCAAGGTCATTTTGGTACGCGGCCCGTGGATCGATGATTTTCTGGACGAGGTTTGCAGGTTTACGGGAAAGAATGACGCCAGCGACGACCAGGTAGATGCAGTAAGCCTAGCCGTGCGGGCAGTGTCGTCGACACGCAGCAAGCTATTAAAATTCTGACAAAAGGATCAAATAATATGAATATCAATATCGAAGAAGCTCTTCAGTTATTCAGGACCGGAACGCCGCGGGTTGCACGGACTGAACGATACTATCGCGGCGAACACGACCTCGCCTTTGCATCCGAGAAATTTCAAAACACATTCGGCACGCTGTTTCGCGAATTTGCGTTGAATCTGTGCCCGGCGATCTGTGACGCGATCAAGGACAAGCTGAAGGTCACGGGATTCCGGGTCGAGAGCGCCGTTGAGAACGGGACGGGTGATATCAGCGCTGATGTCGCCTCGATCTGGCAGCGGAACCGTATGGCATCCCGATCCGACGAGGTGCATAAAGAGGCGTTGAAGAACGGTGATTCTTACGTGATCGTCTGGCCCGGCGCTGACAGAAACGCCGCCCTTTTTCCGAACGCAGCGGCAGATGTCCTGGTGGTCTATGACGACGAAGATGTCAGCCGCATTCTCTGGGCCGCTAAACGCTGGCGAACGCGCACATCGTATCTGCGGCTGAATTTATTCTATCCGGACCGCATCGAAAAATATATCTCGACACGCCCTTCGGAAAGCTTTCTGCCTGACCCGAAAGAAATGGTTCCGATCACCGACGGCCCGTCGATCGTACCGAATCCGTACGGTGTCGTGCCGGTTTTCCATTTTGCGAACAACGCCGATATCGGAACGCTCGGTCGATCCGAGCTTGAACCGGCAATACCGATCCAGGACGGATTAAATAAATCGGTGCTCGACATGCTGGTCGCAATGGAATTTTCGGCCTATCGCCAGCGTTGGGCTGCCGGCATCGAGATCGAATACGACAGCGAGGGCCGGCCCGCGGCGCCATTCACAGCAGGCATCGATCATCTCTGGATCAGCGAGAATCCCAACACCCGATTTGGCGATTTCGATACGGCGAGCCTCGAACAGTTTTTGAAGGTAAAGGACAGCTTTCGCATCGATATGGCAAGTGTCACGGGCACGCCGCTCTATTATCTGATGCCGCAGACAGGCGGATTCCCCAGCGGCGAATCGCTGCGAAAGGCCGAGACGCGTTTCATTGCCAAGGTTCGCGACCGCCAGCAGGGGTTCGGCCAGGTTTGGGCCGATGTGATGCAGTTTGCCGCGCGTGTAGAAGGCATCGGCAATATACAGCTTTCGGCGGCGTGGGAAGATCCGTCGCCGCTTACGGAACGCGAATTGCTCGAAAATATTTTGCTCAGAAAACAGGTCGGCATTTCGCAGGAACAGGCATTGCGGGAGGCGGGTTATGGGGCGGTCGACATATCCGAAATGTCGGAAAAACGCTAGCGTCACCCGAATTGAACCGCCAAATCGTGGAAAGGGGATTTTTGTAACGGTCCATTTTTTCTTAGAATAACAGAAAAGACCTCGATCCTTTCTTGACCGTGGCATGCCGATTTTCGCGGCGAAAGGTTTTAATAATGACAACTAACAAGCAAAACGATCTCGATCCATCGGCCCCGTTGAATCGCGATGGCCAACCGCTTTCCGATCTTGAAGCAGGCTGGCTGGCCGCGATCATCGAATCGGCTGACGACGCCATTATCAGCAAGACGCTCGAGGGCGTGATCACGAGTTGGAACGCCGGCGCATCCAGGATCTTCGGCTACGAAGCTGAAGAGATCGTGGGACAAAGTGTGCTGGTTCTGATCCCGGATGATCTAAAATCTGAAGAGAACATTATCCTGAGCCGGATCCGGGCCGGGGAACGGATCGAGCATTATGAAACGACTCGATTGAGGAAAGACGGCTCGCCGGTCAATATCTCGCTGACCGTTTCGCCTATCAAGAGCCCGACCGGTAAAGTGATCGGTGCCTCAAAGATCGCCCGCGATATCACCGAAAGACTTCGTTTTGAAAAAGAGTTGCTGACGGCGGCTGAGGAACGGGATCGTTTGCTAAAGCGCGAGCAGGAGGCACGGCGCCAGGCCGAACTCGCCAGCCGGGCCAAGGACGATTTCCTCGGTCTGCTTTCTCACGAACTTCGCACGCCGCTGAACGCGATACTTGGCTGGGCGCGAGTTTTGACGTCAACAGCCTTTCAAGAGAACGCCGCGGTCGATGGTCTGAAAGCGATCGAGCGAAATGCACAGCTTCAGTCACGGCTGATCGACGATATGCTCGATGTTTCTCGGATCATGTCAGGCAAGCTGCGTCTGGATGCACGCCCGGTCGATCTTAATAACGTGATCTACGCCGCTGTCGAAACCCTTCGGCCGGCGGCCGTTGCAAAAGAGATCAGGATCGACATGGTTCTTGATTTCGGCTCGGGTTCCGTTTTGGGCGACCCTGTCAGATTGCAGCAGGTTGTTTGGAATCTGCTCTCGAACGGAGTTAAATTCACACCCAAAGGAGGCCGCATAAACGTGACGCTTAAACAAGCGAACTCGAGGTTTGAGATCGCCGTTGCAGACAGTGGCCCCGGCATCGATGAAGACGTTCTGCCGTATGTTTTTGAGCGCTTCAGACAGGGCGATAGTTCGAGCACTAAATCGGTCGGCGGTTTAGGCCTCGGGCTGTCTATCGTTCGGCAGATCGTTGAATTGCACGGCGGCAGCGCAGAGGCAGGCAATCTGCCCAGGGGCGGGGCTATCTTTACCGTCCGGCTTCCGATACTTGCAACTGCTCATCCGGCTACTACTGACGACGCACCGTTCGAACCGATGATGATTGCCGGAACTTTTGGAAAAAATCTTGACTGTCCCGATGCACTGGCCGGCATCAAGGTGCTGGCCGTCGATGATGACGCCGATTCGCGTTCATTGATGGAGACGATCCTTGTTCGATGCGGCGCTCAGGTGTTGACTTGCGCGTCGGCAAAGGAGGCCCTGGCCGTGGTCGCGAATTTTAACCCCGATGTCCTCGTCTCTGACATCGGCATGCCGGACGAGGACGGCTATTCGCTGATACAAAAGTTAAGGGCTGACAGCAGCACAAAACGACTTCCCGCAGTCGCACTTACGGCCTATGCAAGGGTCGAAGACCGCATGAAGGCACTCTCGGCCGGTTTCAACATGCACGTACCGAAACCGGTCGAGCCCGCTGAATTGTCGACCGTTATCACAAGTCTCGTCGCCAACAGTTGAACTGACCATAGTTCTTTTCTATCGCGCCAGCCAGGCAGCGAAACTCATCCAGGCATCGGTGCCGCCGATGATCAACCTCACCGGATGTGAAACGATCATAACAAGCGCACCCGCAAGGAAAACCCTGTTCAATCTCTTGTGTCGCCAGGAATCGACTATCAAGAAGATCAGAGCCAACAAGTCAGGAAAGCCAAAGAACCAAAGCGGCCCCAGCGACTGAAGCGACGCGATCGGGATCCGGGCAACGGCCGGCGGCAGAAAGTTAAGTATCGTAAGCAGGATCAGGCGCTTATGGTTGGCGGGCTGTTTTCGATAATAAATGGCACCGGCAAAAAGCATTGCGAAAACGATCAAGTCGAATATCGGAACGACCAAAAATGAAAGCGGATCGACGCCGGGCGGTGTCGAAGCGGATCCGTATTTGGCAGAAGCGACCGCCGTCAGGAACCCCACGGCAATGATCACAGCCGCCAGCCCTATCGCGGCGATCCCCAGCGTCTGATGTGTTTTTATTCGACGCGAGGAAATCAGCCAGGCTTGCGCGGCGAAAAGCACGATCCATGCTGACATCACCAACCCGTGAATATGTACCAAGATCGACGGCACGGGTGGCCCATCGAAAACGTCCCGTAAGTAATATGTACGGCCAAATCCAACCAAAACGATCAATGGAAAAAGGATAGCGACAGCAAGGAAAAAACGCCGCGTCGACCGGTGTCGATCGAAATGCATGTTGACAGCCACTATTTACCTCCGATCAATTTGGGTTTGAGTGAAACGCGAACGAGTTTATTACCTGATGGCGTGTCTGTCCAGGGGCGGACGACGGTGTCGGGATATGCCGCTTTTGAGGGTGTCAAAAACAATTTGTCGCTGAACTTACAAACCGAGTTTCTCGAACACACCAAGCCGGTCCGCAACTATGTCGGTCGGGATACCTTCGTCGGCGGCACGTTCGGTAATAGTTCCATTCTGGATCCACGCGAGCGGTATGATCGCGCACAGCGCAAATGCGTCTGCTTCTTTTTCCTTTCTCGTCTTTTTTCCGATGCCGTGAAAGTTGGCGGTGACGCCGGCATCAGGAGCGTGCATCAGGCAGTGTGCAAGTTCGTGAAACATCACCAGCAGCTTGCGATATCGATCGAGCCGACGGTCGATCGCGATAAAATGCCGCGATCTCATGCAAAAATAGAAACCATTCGTTTGCAGCGGCATCTCAACGACGGTCACTTTCAAGCGTTTGCAGAGACGGTGAAAGTCGGTTTCGGTTAGCGGCCGACGATTCCACTGGCATTTCAGGCGTTCGATCTTGTCCAGAAAAAAGTGCATTACCGTGAGAGAGCCGCGTTGCGTCATTGCAACACATTATCACACATCGCACGCGGTGGAGTAAAGGTCTGTGGATCGACACATGTCAGCCTTTGCGCTTGAGCGTTCGGTCGAGAACTTTTTTAGCGTCCCGAATGGCGTCCAGCCGCTCGGCGGCCGAAAACGTTTCCCAACCTTGAAAGAAAACAACGCCGAAATCTTTTGGATACTTGCGCCCTTCGTGCCTGAACCAGGCGTTCATAATGCGTTCGGGATCGCCGTATTTCTGCATCGCGGCGTCGATATCGAATTCAGGCGGCTCGTCGACCGCGCCCAGTTCCTGTACGGGTTCCGCTCGCCGCTCGGCGAGCTTTCGGTCGATGATCGATTCGATCCCGGCCTCGAGCAGCTTGCCGATATCCGGCACCCGTCCGCTCGTGTACATTTCACCCTTGCCGATAAGCAGCCAGTTCAATGACACATTTGTCTCATTTGCGATCTTGATCAAAACCTCAGGGGCCGGCATTCGGCCATGAAAATAATTGCGGACTGTGGCGTGCGGGACGTCTATCCGTCGTGCGATATCGGCCATGGTGCCAAAATCAAATGCCTGTCGCAGACGCTCGGCAAAGTCTTCTTTCATATTTCGATGTAAAACGATCGTTTTCAATGAATAATACTACTAATATGCACAGAACGTGAACCTGCACGGCGCGTTTAGGTCGTCAGCCCGTCGTACTTGGCGAGTTTGAATCTCCTTGTGATCCTTGTGTTTTCGCCTTTTGCCCTTTGCGCAAAAAGATCCTTTTTGCACAAAGGATGCAAAGGTCGGAAAATAAGACCGCCAAAGAAGAGAACCTGGAGATAATTTCAAACTGACCCACGATCCACGATCCAGCAGGTCGCAGGCTTGACACATCAAGCCGCAGAAACGTATATTTTGAAATTCGGCAAAAGGCTGGATCTGGCTACACCAGCGAGTATTTTCGCGGCCCGAATCGGCACTGTTACCGCCCCGATCCTTGTCACGACCCGCCGCTAAATTTGCTTAGGCCGGGCCGCATACGAACGCCACCCTAGCTCAGTTGGTAGAGCATTCGATTCGTAATCGAAAGGTCGTCGGTTCGAATCCGACGGGTGGCTCCACAATATCCAGAACAGAATCAAGAGTTTACGATGCTAGAAGCGGCCAGGCCTTAGCATTCATACAGCGAAAATGCGCCGCAGATTTGGGTGCTAAGCGGAATTTGCGTGTCGGCCGGACGATCGAAGCAAAGCGAATACCGACAATTTCTTACGGCATGTTGATTGTAAACATACGGGATTAGGGTTACAATCTCAGAGAACGTACTACTATCACCCGCCGTTTTAAGATAGGAACGAAAAACCGGACTTGTTCAAGGGGCCGCGTTTTGGTGTTTGAGGTGCCGATAAGCCAAAAAAATAGGAGATTCTATATGCCAACGACCAAATTTGTGTCATTCAAGGTGGTCAGCCGTATCGCATTATTTACAGCGATCGCGGCTACTGTGTTTATTTTCACTGCGGCGGGCGCAAGTGCCTCAGGCTACACGTTCCTTGATCCCGTAAAGGAATATTTGGGCTTGGCTAATGCCGGGAGGACTGCGGTTGTGACGCCGAAAGCTTCATCTGTCGAGCCAGCGGTCGAAAACCCTGACAAGACCGGGGCGAGATTGAAAGAAAATGAGGCCGCACCCGGAAAAATGGCTGGCGCAACGCAAACCCAACTTGCCGCCAAATCAGATAGGACGGACGGCAAGCAAGCTAAGCAAGAATCTCGAATAATTGTTGGACAGTCGTACCACAACGACACCTCGCCGCCGTTGCGGGATATGGTACAACTGCCGATCACGCCGCACCTGGCGGATGATGAAACAGCGCGTGAGGCAAACAAGAACCCGAGCATCCCTGGCACGCACATAGACGAAGAGGACAATATCGTCCAGTCATTCCTGGCTCCCGATGTCATGCCCACCCCGATACGTAATATGGACGGCATAGGGTTTCCCGGCGTGTCGTGTAACTGCGCTCCGCCGGACACTGACGGCGATGTTGGTGCAACACAGTACGTCCAAATGGTTAACAATGGCTATCAGGTCTTTAACAAATCAACGGGAGCATCGGTCTTAGGGCCGTCAAGCGTTGTTTCGCTCTGGGCCGGTTTTGGCGGCGTTTGCCAAACTAATGGAG
>JBDTMQ010000464.1:0-24628 GCA_039934155.1 Acidobacteriota bacterium
GAATTAATGATACAGTCTCTCGCCCGGCGGGCCACAATTCCTGTTGACCCGGACGAACGTTTCATATTATCATACGAATGTTTTATTGGCGACAAGCTGTCGTATGAATGCAACAAAAACAATTTTGAAAAATTAGCGGGTCGGGGCCTTTTTGAGTCAGTAAGTGCAATTGATACAGCACTTGGGGTGTCTCACATTGGCGTGAGACAGGGGTGGGACACCGTGGGACGCCTCACGCCTTTGGGACACCATCAGGGCCGCTGTATTTTACGGCCGGAAACGGTTAAATTGTTAGGTTTGCGGTTTACTAAGATGGATTCCACCGAACAAAAACAAAATGCACCTGTCCCAGAGATCTCGCTGTTCCTTCCCGTTCTCGATGAGGAAGAAAACCTGCGGCCGATGCACGCCAGGATCCAGGAAGCGCTCGGGACACTCGGGAAAACGGCCGAGGTCATCTATGTCGACGACGGCTCGACCGATAAGAGCCTCGAGATCCTGAAGGAAATAGCATCGGAAGACGAACGTGTTCGCGTTGTCTCGCTTCGCCGAAACTATGGCCAGACGGCCGCCATGTCGGCCGGTATCGATGCCGCAACAGGCGACATCCTGATCCCCATGGACGCCGATCTGCAGAACGACCCAGCCGACATCAAACGTCTGCTCGATAAACTGGACGACGGATACGACGTTGTCTCCGGCTGGCGAAAGAACCGCCAGGACAAGCTCGTCTCACGAAAGATCCCGTCGCAGATAGCCAACCGTGTTATCTCATGGATCGGCGGCGTACCGCTGCACGATTACGGCTGTTCGCTAAAAGCATACCGCCGCGACGTCATCCAGGACGTAAAGCTATACGGCGAGATGCACCGCTTCATCCCCATCTATGCAAGCTGGGCGGGTGCCCGCGTGACCGAGATCCCCGTCGATCACCACGCCCGAACAATGGGCAAGTCGAAGTATGGGATCTCGCGCACCGTAAAAGTCGTGTTCGACCTGATGACGATAAAATTCATGGCCGAATATCACACCAAACCGATCTATGTATTCGGCACATTCGGGATACTGGCGTTCGTCGCGTCTGCCCTTTCGGGTGTCTATGCACTGTTTCTTAAATTCGCCAATATTCTCGGCCTGCCTCAATATCATGCCGATTTTGTTGAAACGCCGCTGCCCGTCCTGTGCATCGTAATGTTCGCGATAACTATACAGTTTTTCCTGATGGGTTTGCTGGCGGAACTGTTGGTGCGGACTTACCACGAGTCGCAGGACAAGGCGATATACGCTGTGAGGGAGAGAATTGGATTCGATCAGCGGTAATGAACAGACCACTTACAGTATATTTTGATACAAGCTTCTACATTAACTTGGCCTCGGCCTCGCCGGACCAGGCTGAAGAAGTAATTCGCGAAATCAATAAGCTCTCGATTCGTCACGTCCTCTCAGGCCAAATTGTTCAAGAACTACTGTCAAACGCCAGCAAACCTCAAAAGGACAAGACTCTGGTAAGTCGAGTAAAGCAGTTTCAGCTTGAACCACTGCGAATTTCTTCGAGCAATCTCGAATCTCCGGTGAGTTCGGAGGAGCTGAATTGGGACGTTCTGCTCTTGGACGGTAACGACAGAAAATCGGTGGCATCCTTCTTCAAATCCATATTCGATCTACAGACAGAGGCAGAGAGTTGGTCCAAGATAGCCCGCAACCCAAAAGAAGTTGGAAATGACCCAAGGGTGCAAGCGAATATCGAAGGTATTTTGAACACAATGGGAATCGAGAATATAGAGGAATTTCAGTCAGAGCGCGGTATCAACAAAATGATTGCCCTTTGGAACGATATGTTCGAATTACTCTCCAAACTTCCTAATCTTCCGCGTACACAGTTCAATCCGATAGCGCCAGTCGACTCAACGGATTCGGTGGAACTTCAAGATATTTCTGGTGAGATATTTAACCAAATCGGAGAGGAGTTCTTAGCCAAGATTAAAGACAAGGATGGAATCGTAGACTCAACAACGGCTACGGACGGACGTCCTCATAAGGTCGTGGCGACCGCGGCCACCACCGACGAAAAACGCAGGCTTGGCACTACACTTCGTGACTCCAACAATATGAGTCTGTTTGCTGTGCACCGGGAAGAAATAGATTTGCTGCAAATCGACAACGCTCAAATGGCGATGGTTCAAAATCAAAGAGTACCAGTTCATAAACTTGTCGAACTTGGACTCAATCGTCGGTGCTTTTCGAGTAGTGGGTTAGTCGATACGGTCGAAGCGGTCAAACTGAAGGTTGTTGAACTGGGTCTGTAGGATATGTGCGGAATAACAGGTTGGATCAACCTGGATACAACTAAGCCGAACCACTACGCCGAGCTGGTGCTGCACTCGATGTGTGAGAGGATCGTGCATCGCGGGCCGGATTCCGAAGGGTTGTGGACGGATGAGACGGTCGCGTTGGGGATGCGGCGGCTTTCGGTCATCGATCTGAAGACGGGTGACCAACCGGTGTTCAGCGAGGACAGGTCGGTCGTCGTGATGATGAACGGCGAGCTGTACAACTACCGCGAGGTACGGGCCGAGCTAGAAAAGGACGGGTTCAAGTTCGTCACGAAAAGCGATACCGAGATACTGCCGCATCTCTACCAAAAATACGGCGACGCCTTTCTCGAACACGTGAACGGGATGTATGCGCTTTCGCTGTGGGACTCGCGCCGAAAAAAACTCATCATCGCCCGCGACCGCTTTGGCGAAAAGCCTTTGTATTACGGCGTCTTCGACAGCAAACTGATCTGGGCCTCAGAACCAAAAGCGATCCTCGCCCACCCGTCGGTAAATGCTGAGCTCGATCTGAACGCCCTCCGCCACTACGTCTCGTTCGACTACGTCCCGGCCCCGATGTCCATCTACAAACGCATCCACAAACTGCCGGCCGCGCACATGCTGATAGTTGAAAACGGCGAGGTAATGACGCGGCGATACTGGAACATCTCATGGTCAGTACCACCGGCGGTAGTGGGTTGGGATTTGTCAAAACCGGGAGCTGTAGCTACTAGCTTCCGAAACGGCACAAACGGAAGATCTCCCGCAAAGCCGCAAAGTCGCAAGGATGAATCGCTAAGTAGTAAGGCTGATGAACTCAGAGATCTACTGTCTGACGCTGTTCGTATGCGGCTGGTATCTGACGTGCCTTTAGGAATTCTCCTTTCCGGCGGCATTGATTCCTCGACCGTGGCCGCATTCGCAACTCAGCACGCAACCGAACGCGTCAAGACGTTCTCGATCGGATTCGAAGAAGATTCGTTTGACGAGTCAAAATACGCCCGCATGGTCGCGAAATACCTCGATACCGAGCATTACGAAGAAAAGCTCTCCGCCACTACCGCTGGCGATCTTATTTCCGAGATCGGCAAATGGCTGGATGAGCCAATGTCCGACGGATCGCTGATCCCGACATTTCTGCTCGCGACATTTGTCAGAAAACACGTTACAGTCGCCCTCGGCGGAGACGGCGGCGACGAGCTTTTCGCCGGCTACCCGATGTACTACGCCCACACGCTCGCTGCGAAGTACAATGCGATTCCCGCGTTCGTCCGATCCGGCCTGATCGAGCCTGTCGTCAATGCCCTGCCAGTTTCGACCAGCAATATGTCGTTCGATTACAAGGCGAAACGCTTTGTCCGTTCGGCGAAAAACGACCCGATCACGCGGCATCACGGCTGGTTCGGCTCATTCGCCGTCGAGCAGCACGAGAAGCTGTTTACAAAAGACGTCCTCGTTCAAACTGAGGCCGATATTTACCGCGGCGTCCGCGAACTCGTCGATGCATCCGACGCAAAAGGGGTGATCGAAAGAATGCAGTATGCCGACATCAACTACTATCTGGCCGAGGACATTTTGACCAAGGTCGACCGCGCCGCAATGGCCGTCAGCCTCGAAACGCGAGCCCCGTTCCTCGACCCTCGCGTCGGCCAGTTCGCCGCGTCGATCCCGGTCGGATACAAACTAAAAGGCAAAAGCGGCAAGGTGATTTTGAAGGAGGCAATGAAAGATCTGCTGCCGCATGAGATCCTGCACCGCCCCAAAAAAGGCTTCGGCATTCCGATCGCGGAGTGGCTCAAGGACCGCCTGAACCCCCTCATGCACGACACGCTCTCTCCCGAGCGGCTAGACAAAGAGGGGCTGTTCAACGTAGATTACGTGCAGCGGTTGATCAAGGAGCACGAAACCGGAGTGGCGGCGCATCATAAAGAACTGTGGACGCTGCTTGTATTTCACCTATGGCACGCGCGATTCTTAAATAAGAAATGAAAGGTCAGATAGCCTGACACCGCTCTCTAAATCGCTTTACCTAAATAGGTTGCAAGATTGACCTCGTGCAGATAAAATCACTTTCTCATGGCCAAGTGCCGCGAATGTCTTGCTGATATTGCCGCCGAGAACCACGCCTGTCCGTCTTGTGGTGCCCGGGTCGATAGCTCGATTCTCGCCACGCTCATCAAGGCTCCCGACAAAGAATCGCCGCGGAACCCCTTCGATTCTAAAATTTCTGATAGTTTTCGATCGGCTGATTCGATCGATGGAGCAAGGTTCATCCCCGGCACATTGATCGTTGATCGGTACCGTATACGAGGGTTGCTCGGCAAAGGCGGTATGGGCGAAGTCTATCGAGCCGACGACTTAAAACTTGGTCAGCCTGTCGCTCTTAAGTTTCTGCCAGAGAACCTCGCGAATGATGCGGCCGTCTTAGTCCGCTTTCACAAAGAAGTCAGTATTGCTCGACAGGTCTCACATCCAAACGTTTGCCGTGTTTTCGATATCGGCGATGCCAACGGATTCCACTTTCTGTCGATGGAATATGTCGACGGGGAAGACATGGATTCCCTTCTTCGTCGAATAGGTCGACTTCCGGCGGACAAAGCAACCGAGATCAGCCGCCAGATATGCGCCGGCCTGGCAGCTGCGCACGATGCGGGCGTTCTGCATCGCGATCTCAAGCCGGCCAACATAATGGTCGATGGCCGCGGAAAGGCACGGATCACCGATTTTGGATTGGCCGTCATCGCCGAACAACTGCGCAGCGATGAAGGCATTGCCGGTACTCCGGCCTATATGTCGCCCGAGCAGCTTACCGGAAAAGAGATAACGACAAAAAGCGACATCTATGCACTCGGCCTTGTGCTCTTCGAGCTTTACACGGGAAAACGAGCGTTCAGGGCTGAGAGCCTCGCCGACTATATAAAGCTGCATCAGGAAAGTGTTCCGACGACCCCAAGTTCTCTTGTTCCTGATCTTGATCCGCTCGTCGAACGCGTTATACTCCGCTGCCTTGAGAAAGACCCGGCCAAACGTCCGGCCTCGGCTATCCATGTAGCTGCCGCTTTGCCGGGCGGCGATCCTCTTCAAGCCGCGTTAGCTGCCGGAGAAACACCGTCTCCTGCAATGGTTGCCGCAGCCGGCAAAAATAGCGGAGTGCGGCCCGCAATCGCTGTTACCCTCCTAGCTTCAACGCTCGTCGTTCTTCTCCTGACGATCCTATTGGGCAGCAGGCTAAATATTTTAGACTTAATATCCGCTGAGAACACGCCGGACATGTTGCAGCACCGCGCACGCGAGATCACGTCGCAGTTGGGATACGCGGATCGCCCTGTCGATTTTGGTTACGGTATGCACTTTGATAGGCGTTATCTCCAGTACCTTGACGAGAACGTACCAACATCCGAACGGTGGGATCGCATCGCTCAGCAAAGGCCGGTGCCTGTCCATTTCTGGTATCGAGAAAGCCCGGACTATCTTCAGTCAAATCGAATAAATCTTCGCTCCGGAGTAGTGACCGAAGATGACCCGCCCTTGGATCAGGCAGGGATGACCGGGCTCGAACTCGATTCCCAAGGTAATTTACGCAGTTTTTACGCCGTCGCTCCCGAAGCCGAGGGCAGCGGGGTTACCGTAGTGGAAACTGATTGGACCAAGGTCTTAGGGCTGGCTGGTTTGGACACCGCAGCCCTCTCGTCAGCTGAATCAGAGTGGATACCGCGCCATGCTTACGACAAACGAGTCGCTTGGATCGGCACCTATCCCAACCAACCGGAACCGCCGATACGAGTCGAAGCAGCGTCCCGAAATGGCAAGGTTGTGAGTTTCAATGTCTACGAGCCCTGGATGCAGCCAGCGGGTGCTCCGCTGACAACAGGTCAGAAAGCTAATTCCATATTTGGGATGTCGCTTTTTTGCCTTGTCGTGATCGGAGCGGCGCTACTGGCTCGACGCAATCTGCGAAAAGGAAAGGGGGACCGCCGGGGAGCCATCAGGTTCGCGGTATTCGTGGCGACGCTTTTGTTAACTGGATGGATGTTCGGCGCGGATCATGTTCCGACCAGTGGCGAAGCGACGATCTTCAGCCAGGCCATTGCCAGCTCACTTTTCTACGGTGGAGTTGTCTGGCTTTTGTATATAGCTCTTGAGCCGCTAGTCAGACGGCGATGGCCGACGGCCATCATTTCCTGGAGCCGAGTGTTGGATGGGGGAATCCACGATCCGTTGGTTGCAAGAGATCTCTTGATCGGGATTTTGGCAGGAATATGCATGAGCCTTCTGGATTACTTATTGCAATTCGCCAACGGCGATATCTCGCCAAGTTCTGCGAACTTGCAGAGCATTCTAGGCATTCGTCAGTTTCTCGGCTGGTTTTTAGAGGGCGCCGGCATTTTTGTTTTATTTCCACTGCTGATGTTCTTTATTATTTTTTTGCTACGGGCTCTTTTGCGTCGGGAGTGGCTCGTAGCATTGCTCTTCATTCTATTGGCGTTAACCCCGAGCCTCTTATTCGGCCTTCCGAAAAGTCAGATCGTGGCCAACATATTTTTCTTCTTGGGGGTTTTCATTTTGGCAGTTCGTTACGGCCTCTTTTCCTTTGTAGTAGCATTCTGGATCTCGCAAATTACTGCACAGCCATTCACAACAAACTTCACGGCCTGGTATGCGGTACCTTCTATTGCCGTTATCCTGATCATAGTTGGTCTTGCAGTTTACGCATTTCGAACTTCGCTTGCGGGCCAATCTCTCTTTAGAGGAGGAAGTCTGCTGGAGGACTAAATCGCTACTTTAAAACACTTGCCTAGGAGTATGCCTTCGGCATATGGTCAACTTTCTGAGTAAATCGAGTATTATTGAACATATATGAAAACACTCTACCCCGAGATCGAGCCCTTTGATTCGGGCATGTTGAAGGTCTCGGATATCCACGACATCTATTACGAGCGCGTGGGAAACCCTGACGGCATTCCGGTGGTTTTCCTGCATGGCGGGCCGGGCGGCGGGCTGATACCGATGTATCGCCAGTTCTTTGATCCGAAGGCTTATCAGGTGATCTTGTTCGATCAGCGTGGCTCGGGTCGCTCAACACCGCACGCAGAGCTTCGCGAAAACACCACATGGGACCTGATCGATGACATCGAAAAGCTGAGAGAAAAATTCGGCGTCGAAAAATGGAATGTATTCGGCGGCTCTTGGGGCAGCACTTTAAGCCTTGCTTACGGCATAAGCCATCCCGACCGATGTTTGGGGCTTATCCTTCGCGGAATTTTCCTTACGCGGCGAAAAGAGCTCAGTTGGTTTTATCAGTACGGAGCGTCAGAAGTTTTTCCAGATTTTTGGGAACGCTATCGCGACGAAATACCCGAAGACGAACGCGGTGATTTTATCATGGCCTATCACAAACGGCTGACGAGCGACGACGAGGCGGTCAGGCTTTCGGCTGCACGTGCCTGGAGCGTTTGGGAAGGGTCGACCTCAAAGCTTTATCCCGACCAGGACCTGATGGAACACTGGGAAGGCGAACACGAGGCATTGAGCCTGGCCCGCATCGAGTGTCATTACTTTATGAACAACTCTTTCTTTCCGTCAGAGAATTATATTCTCGAGAATATTGAAAAGATCCGCCAGATACCGACCGTTATCGTTCAGGGCCGATATGATGTGGTCTGCCCGATCACTTCAGCGTGGCAGCTCCATCGGGCGTTTCCCGAAGCTGAGTTCATTGTCGTGCCGGACGCAGGCCACTCGGTTTCAGAGCCTGGAATTACATCTGCTCTGGTCGAGGCAATGGATCGGTTCAAAACGAAACAGGCCGCGGCCTGATCGATCGCGTGTTCCGGGTTGAATACTAATTGGAGTAGAATAGAATTCGCGGAACTGAACTATTTTAGTCACCGCCGCATCTAAAGATGGGCGAATACCTATATGAATTTTGGAACTACTGAGATCATCCTTGTCGTAGCCGTTCTTTTTCTTTTGTTTGGTGCCTCGCGTCTGCCGCAGCTGGCAAAATCGTTGGGCCAGTCGCGAAAGGCTTTTAAGGAAGGCATGCGCGAAGCCGAAGAAGAGGAATCAGCTGAACGCGCCCGCATCTCGTCCGTCAAGGCCCCACAGATCACCGAAATGAGCGATGACGAACTGGCCGCCGAAATGCGTCGCCGGGCTCAGGCAAATCAGTCTTGATCGGTCGGGACGCGACAACTGTGTCATTGCCTGGCCGACTTGGTACCGATCAAAAGCGTCGCTTTTACTGTAAAACGGAACGTCAGGCTTCCGTCCTCGCTGTCGATCAATTCGGCAAGCTTTTGGTTTACCCGCTCTTTCTCTTCGTCATTGAGCGACTCTAGCCATTCAGGCAGCAGAAAATCAGACACCAGCGGCGAGCTGATAAATTCTTTTCCGTTGTCGTATTCGAATATTTCCGATGCAGAGTGAATATTAATATTTTTCAGCCCGGCATTCTCGGCGAGCTCTTCGACTTTCGAGATCGTAGGCAGCCGGGCGATCAGACTTTCGGCAGCGGCGCCGTGTTGACCGAGATCCTCGTTAAAAAGCACTTCCCACAAAAGGGAAAAGATCTCGCCGAAGCTGCCGGCCGAGACCATCATCACGGCGACACGTCCGTTCTCTCTTACGATTCGTACGCTTTCGCCCAGCAATTTGCCCGCCTCGCTCGATCGTTCAAGTGTCGCATCCGTTAAAACCAGATCGAATGAATCATCCTCAAAACGCACCATCGAGAAATCAATATCGGCCCCGACGGCTATCGCTTTGTCGCGGGAGATCGACAAAAGATCGTCATTCTCGCACTGAGCAAAGAAAGCAGTTTTCTCGCCGACGCGGTCCTTTAAGGCAAAACAGTGGTTGCCGGTACCCGCGTTAAGGTAAAGCAGGTTTTCCTCGTCGTTAAATTTGAGATGTTTATCTATCAGGTCGGCAAACCGCTGGGTCCATTTGTCAGCGATATGCATTTCGCGCAAAAACGCGAGCTCTTTTTGGGTCTTTTGCATAATAATATTTAATCGCAGATCATGCGGAATGGTAAATGGCCATGTGTGATATATAGTAGAGACCGCTCACCTTTAAATTTTCTATATGTCACGATCGATCCAGCAGTTATTTGACTTGACGGGAACGACCGCGATCGTCACGGGCGGCTCCCGCGGCATCGGAAAAGAAATAGCCGAAGGGCTGGCTGAGGCCGGCGCCAGCCTTATGCTGTGCTCACGCCGAAGCGAATGGATGGATGAAACAGCCGAGGAATTCCGCACACGCGATTTTGCCATCGAGGCCGTCATAGCTGATGTTTCGAAACCCGAAGATGTGAAACGAGTAGTTGACGCCGCGATCGACCGCTATGGCCGCGTCGACATTCTTATCAATAATGCCGGTGTGTCCTGGGGTGACATGCCTGAACAAATGCCGATCGATAAATGGCAATATGTTATCGACGTTAATCTTACGGGATGTTTCCTGATGGCTCAGGCAGCCGCTCGCGAAATGCTGAAACAAAACAGCGGATCGATCATAAATATCTCGTCGATCGCCGGACTCACGTCGTCGGCCAACGGGCCCTTCTATGCCGCATACGCCGCGAGCAAAGCCGGCCTGATCGGTCTGACGCGTGAGTTAGCTGCGAGTTGGGGACGTCGCGGCATCCGTGTAAATGCCATTGCTCCCGGCTTCTTTCGTTCCCGTCTTGCCGATCCCGTGATCGACATCTATGAGCGTTCTATCCAGGAGAATAGTCCGATTCCCCGAATTGGGAATGAGGGTGAGCTTAAAGGTGCAGCGGTCTTTCTGGCCTCAGACGCGTCGTCATATGTTACCGGGCAAACCATCGTCGTAGATGGCGGATCGACGGTTTGATCGGAATAGTTTTTATGCAGCTTTCCCCTGAAATGACCACGTTGTCGATACTGACGATCGGCTTTGTACTTGGCCTTCAGCATGCGGTCGAGGCCGATCATCTGGCTGCGGTGTCGACGATCGTCAGTGAAAAAAAGAATTTGTTTGCCGCTTCGATCGTGGGCGGAATGTGGGGGCTTGGTCACACGATATCGCTTTTTGTAGTTGGTTTAGTTGTTATTTTTCTCAAGCTGCAGATCTCCACCGAGGTCGCGGGCAAGCTCGAGGCTATAGTCGGCGGGATGCTCGTTCTGTTGGGGCTTAATGCGATGAGAAAACTTTTTTCGGCCGAAAAGTTCCACGTGCATATCCACGAACATGGAGAGCGCGAACACGTGCACCTTCACACCCACGAAAGCGAAAATGTTGGCGGGTCACATCACCGGTTCAGCCCGCGATCGATCGCCATCGGCATGGTTCACGGCCTGGCGGGGAGCGGCGCATTGATGTTTCTGATACTGCCTGTGATCCAATCGTCAATAGTTGCTCTACTCTACATTTTGATCTTCGGCATCGGATCGATCGGTGGAATGATGGTAATGAGCATTTTGATCGGATTGCCGTTTCATTTTACGGCCACGCGTTTTGATTTTCTAAATAAAGGCTTCCGGCTTGTTGCTGGGATCTTTAGCCTAGGACTCGGGTTGCTTATCATTTACGAAAAACTGTTGGCAACGGCGTGATCAGCTCGTGTAACTAGCTCCTTCTGACTATTTTTGGAAAACAAATTTACCGAAGCTTTCCGGCACATGAAAGTTAGGCTCCGGCGTACACGTCGGACGCCATGCAAGGTATCCGCGCGTCGTACCGCTGCCGACACATCTGAATAGATTGCCTAACCAAACTGTGCCCGGTTTGGGTAGCAGACCAAATGCCTCTAACGGAATTTGTATGATAGTCACGAACTCGGCAGCCCGGACCTTGGATGCAGTCTTCATACCCGAGACATATTCCAGATCGACGCGTCGACTGTCAGCGGTCGCTTCAATACCTAGATCGACCCACTCACCGGTGGGTGCCGCTTCAAATTCAAAATAGCGTCCCGGCTCGCGCGTATCCGGAGCGACAAATATCTCGCATACATCCCGGTCCCAGAGATTCAAGGTTTTTGTGTCGGCGTTGGGAGCCGAACTCACTACCAACGGCTCGAATTGTGCAGCCACGAAACGCGCGTAGAAAGATTTGGCAGACCACAAGAGTCGAGCCTGACAATGACGTTCAGATGGTGCGGGTTCGCCCGACCAGTACTTGTCGATAGCGATCTCGTCGGCAAGATCCCAGGACTCGTAGTCAGCGATCTGGATGTCGATCTCGTCCTCGATAAAACGGATCACAAACGGATCCCGATCGTTTTCGGTCATAGTGATAAAACAAGTCTAATTAAGTTTCTTACCGGCTGAACATTGACCGAATGGCCCGAGCGCCGCGGGCGACCTCTTCGCCAGCTGCTTTTCGTAATCCATTGAAGGCCATCCGTACCGGCTGATTACCGCTGAAAGCGGACGCGATGGCATAGAGCGTTCCGGCTGAGAAGGTCTGCTCGTTCGAGATCGCAAAGACCGGTTCCCATTTTTCTGGGCTCATTTTTGCTTTGAAAGCATCCAGGCCATCGAAATTATAGAATCGCTGGCCATGTGTTCGAAGCCACGCCAGGACGATTCTCAGCCAAAAGGGGTTTTCGAACCGTTCGATACGCGCCCGCTTTGAAAGCGGTGCAAGGCCGAGCGTGACATACTCATATCCCTCATCACACAGGATCCGAAAAGCCGCGTCCATCATCATTTCCACCGTCCCATTCGGTGCTTTCGGATGATGTGGAAACTGTTCGGTCAACCAACCCTTACGTGTTGGTATCGGAGAAAGAACCAGGAAAGCGGCAACCCGCGAATTATGCTCGGCCACGAAAATTCGCCGGTTTTCGAGTCGCCCTAGCGTGTTCGGCTCAATGACAAAATGCATCGGCGGAAGCCCTTTCAGGGTAAACCACGCATCGAGACATTCGCGAAGTAGTGGATTATTTGTGGCCTTTTCGACGCTCCATTCGGTGATCGTTACGCCCTTATTTCGCGCCCGATTGAATTGCGCGCGCAGCGACGCGCGGCCCGACATGATCTGTGGCCAATTTGCCGGGTGCCACACGGGCTGTGCCCCAAGCAATAAGCGTGAATGCCGTTCGTCATCGCCAATAGCGGCCTCGAGTCTCGCCTCAGCCCCAAAATAACAAACGCCCAGGCCCTCGGCTCGGGCATCCGCCTCAAAAGCCAGTGCCACCGAACGGACAGCGCTTTCCGCACAAACCGGTGCTCCTGCAACAACACGCGCACTCCCGGCAGTTACATAACCCACGACCGATTCGCCGTCACCGCTAAACCAATACTCAATACCGGGATTTACTATCTGGAAACAGGTCGTGTTCCAGCCGTGGCGCATGACGAGGGTCCGGGCGCGATCGAACGAGTCAGGCCTCACCGCGACGTATTCAGCACCGTCTTGAAAGCCATCTTTGCGAGTTTCCATGTCCTGTCCCAGTCGATCTTGCCGTTCTCGTCTCGGCCCATTAGTTTGTTGACGAACATTTTGCGAAAGTCCTTGCCTTCGCGGCGAAGCATGAATTCCTTGGCGTAGGGTTTTGCCGTTTCGAAAAAGTTGAACTCCGGGTCGGTAATGATCCCGATGCCTTCGAGTGTCATCAGAGCGCGCATGATGTAAGTAAAATTCGACGGCAAACGAAACGGATAATCGTACATCACGTCCGCAAGGTCGTAGGTCAGTTCTTTGAAATTTACATCCTTCAGCTTCAAATTCAGATGAAATTCGAACATCTTTTCGACCACGGGCCGAACGACGTTCGGATTTGTGCCTGGTTTTAGAAAATCGAGATCGATCAGGTCCTGCGCGATGCCGGCCGGATCTTTTCCGACAACATGGAAAAAGGCGTCGATCATCTTTGACTGAAGTGAAGAATCGATCCGGCCGACCATGCCAAAGTCAAAGAAAGCGAGCCGCCCGTCGGGCATTACAAGCAAATTTCCGGGATGCGGATCGGCGTGAAAGAATCCGTCTTCGAGGAGCTGTTTAAGATATGTTTTTATTAAAAGTCGGTTCACCTTCGCCGGCGAAACTCCGAGCCTTGCCTGTTCCTCAAGATCGGTAACCTTAGTGCCATAAATGAAGTCCATCGTCAGCACTTTCGACGTGGTTGCTTCCCAGTAAATTTTCGGTACGTGGATGTTGTTCCAGTTAGCAAAGTTTTTTTGGAATGCTTCGGCGTTTCTGCCCTCGGCGGCATAATCCATTTCTTCATGGATAGTAACGTCAAATTCACGGAGCATGCCGGCCCAGTCGGCGTTCTCATTCAATTGAGGAAACTGTTCGGCAAATTTTGCGACCTTTTTCAGGATCACAACGTCGCCTTTGATAATTGCCTCGAGATTGGGCCGCTGTACTTTTACGGCGACCTCTTCGCCGGTGAAAAGGCGAGCCCGGTAAACCTGGCCGAGCGATGCCGCAGCCACCGGTTCGAGCTCGAATTCAGCGTAAACCTCGTTTATCTTGCGGCCTAATTCGTGCTCGATCCGTGCAAAGGCGATCTCATTCGGGAAAGGCGGCACCATATCGACTAGAGTCCCGAGTTCTTTCACGAACGGAAGCGGCAGCAGGTCGGCGCGCGTCCCCATCGACTGGCCGATCTTGATGAAAGTCGGTCCAAGCTCGATCAATTTATCCTTCAGCCAAACAGCCTGTTTTTCCTGATTTAGTTCTCGGTCGAGAACGCTCCCAAGGACAAAACGCCGGACGGCCAGCATAAAAAGGTGAAAGAACCACAGTCTTACTCCATAGAGCTTTTCGCCGTAATACGCCAGCCGCGTTAACCTGGCTGCCTTTTCCTCGCGAAGTGCGGCCTGCCTAAGCGTATGCGCATGATGAAGCTCATACTGATCAAGATAAAGGTAAAGCGACAACATGCCGATGACCCGCGACACTTCCAGAAGCCGCAGGTAACTGCGGATCCCCTGATACCGGCTGGCGACCGCGGTCTCACTCGCCTCAAGAAACGCTTCTTCTCCGGCCCGGTCCTCTACCGAAACCATGCGGGCGATCGGCAGATCCTTTGTCGCAGTTACGCTATGTCCGTTTTCCTCGGCCCGCGACAGTTCGGCGTCCTTTTCCCGTATGCTCAAGCCTTGTATTTCCGAAACTTCTTTCATTTATTTCAGACCTTTAACCCGCGTGTCGATCTGTGCCGGCTCTAATCGCCGATCTCCTCCCCGAACTGCAGCAAATAGCCGTTGTTATCGTATATGGCAAATTCGCGCATGCCGTACTCGAAGTTTTCGATGCCATAGCACACGTTAGCTATGTCTTTCAATTTGGTCCAAAGGTCGTCAACGCTTTCGGTCGTAAAATAAAATGAGCCGGTGAAACCGATCTTGTCGTATTTTGTATTTACGTTTGGCCGGGCGATCATGATCGTAATATCGTCGATCCAAAGCGTTGCCTAGCCCCAATTGTCATTGATCTCGCCCGCCGTAAACCCGAGAACCTTGGTATAAAAAACCGGTCGTTGCATGCAGGTCTTCGGTCCACATCAATGGCCTAAGTTCTGTGATCTTCATAGGATCTCAAGCATATTCCGTACGCCAATGCGTCCGAAATAGTTCAGTGCACGGCGCGTGTCTTTTTCGATCTGCGACTTTAACTCATCTATTCCGTTAAACTTACGTTCATCGCGTATGCGATGCAGAAATCTAACACGCAGCACGTCGCCATAAAGATCGCCGTCAAAATCAAAAACATAGGTTTCGATCGACGGCTCTGCCGCATCTTCGAAGGTCGGCCTTACGCCGATGTTCGTTATGCTTCGGCGCCACTCACCACTGATCAGCGTAGCGGTGGCATATACACCGAATTTTGGAATTACGCGATTATGGGGACGAAGATTGGCCGTTGGAAAGCCTATGGTGTGACCGCGGCGATTCCCACGAATTATCACACCCTCGACACCGTAAGGCCGACCAAGCATACGACGCGTCTGATTTACACGTCCTGCCGCGAGTTCTTTGCGAATTGAGGACGAGCTAATTCGCTTACCGCGAAGGCGCACCTCCGGCACCTCATCAGCAAGAAATGCGAGACTAGAGCTTACCCGGCGAAGCAGTTCGATGTTCCCGGCACGGCCCCGGCCAAATGCAAAACCTTTTCCAAGATAAACCTCTTTTGCGTGAAGACGCTCGTGAACGATCTGGTCCAAAAAGGTCTCGGCGTCGGTCTCCGCAAATTCCTGATCAAATGGAATAACGATCGCCTGTTCAATGCCGAGTACTTCAAAATTTGCAAGCCGCTGATCGAGCGTTTGCAGCAGAGGCGGCGCAGTTTCGGGATGCAAAACCGCACGCGGGTGCGGATCGAATGTCATCGCCGTGGGGACCGCGCCGATCGCCATTGCCCGCTCGACGACAGTTTTCATGATCAGCTGATGCCCCAAATGCAACCCGTCAAAAACGCCCAAGGTCAGGACAGTCGGCCTTTGTATATTCGCGTTCTCAGTGCTGTGGAAAATCTTCATACGTAAAACAGGCTTTCCAGCCTGTTTGTACGACAGGCAGACTCGAAAGTCTGTCGTACATTAGTCGCCCAAGCTCTTACCCGGAACTAAATAGTTTCGCACATAATCGGCGACGGCTTCATCCAATGGCGTGGTTTCAGCAGTGTATCCGGCATCTCGGATTCGGGTAAGATCGGCCTGAGTGTGGTATTGATAGCGGTCGCGAAGGTGCTCCGGCATGTCGATCAATTCGATGTTTTTGGGCAGTTTGAGGGCCTTAAAGATCGCATCGGCAAGAGCGTTCCAGGTATTCATCCGGCCTGATCCGACGTTGAACAATCCGCCCGTCTTGCTGTCCATAAAATGCAGCGTCATATCGACCGCGTCTGTAACATAGACAAAATCGCGGCCGAACTCGCCGTCAGCATAATTGGGATCGTGGCTTTTGAATAGCTGCAGCTTGCCCGTCGAATTGATCTGATCGAAGGCCTTATTCACAAGCGAACGCATATCGCCTTTGTGATTCTCATTCGGGCCAAAGACATTAAAATATTTCAGCCCAACGATTTTATCGAACATCCCGTTGCGGGCAGCGTACTGATCGAACAGATGCTTTGAATACCCGTAAATGTTCAGCGGCCTAAGCGCGTTCAGGCTCTCAGTCCCGTCATCCATCCCGGCCGACCCATCGCCGTATGTCGCCGCTGATGATGCATAAATAAATCGAATGTTGTTTCCGACCGCAAATTCGGCAAGGTCTTTTGTGTATTGATAGTTGTTGCGCAGCATGAAATCTGCATCAGTCTCGGTCGTCGAGGAACAAGCACCAAGGTGAAGTATGACATCCGTATCATCAAGATCATCGATCACGTCAAGGAGATCGACGGCATCGATATAATCAGAAAATCTGAGCGGAGCCAAATTTTTCCACTTATCGGTGTGATCCATTCGATCAACGATCAGAATTTCGTCGTAGCCCAGCTCATTCAGCCGCCATACAACCGCACTGCCAAGAAACCCCGCTCCGCCTGTAACAATTATCTTCATCAGTTTCCTATATAGGTATATGATAGCGTTTGGAACGGTTCGAATGCATATGGGCAAATATCTTATTCTTGAATCATTGCTTCTAGTCAGTGTTTCCTGTGGATTTCAGCAGGAACCTAAGCCTGAAAATCAATTCACGCTACGGAAGATGTCAAATGTAACGACGGATATTTCTACTCCAGACTCCAACCTCGATAAACCCATTGAGTCGTTTTCAGATGATTCACATATTGGGCGTCCTCATAAAAACAAAATACAGATCGAAATCGTAAAAAGAGCCGATTCTGACACAGGTTACAAGCCAAACAACGTCGCGCGAATCAATTTTTATTCGATCAACCATAATAAGGAATGGATTTTGAAACAGACTCTTGAAATTGAAGACTATGCACTTGCCGAATCTGATCCAAAGACAACAGATTTTAATAACGACGGATTGAAAGACCTTACTTTCGTTTCAAATACGGCCGCGAGGGGAGCAAACGAGGTTAGAACACTGCTAATTTACGATAAGAACAGCGATAGTCTTATTCGCATTAAAAACTCTGAGGATTACCCCAATCTCGCGTACAATGAAACGCTAAATTGCATTGATTCGTGGATGGTTCACGGGGCATCAACAACCGTTTTTCTTCGTCTAGCAGGCGATGAGCTTAAAGAGTTCGCTTCGGTTGGAACGGGTGCGAATTCAACCGGTGAATGTTGCGGACTTGAGGTTGGGGTCATCGATAAGGATGGAAAAGAAACGGTGATCAAACGTAAGAAAATTGCCGAGGATGAAATCTATACTAGATACCGTACATTCAACCCTCCTCGACCATGATTACCAACCAAGAATGTAAGCAAACATCAGAGGTGCGACGATCGACGCGTCCGATTCGACAATGAACTTGGGCGTACTCGCCTCGAGCTTGCCCCAGGTTATTTTTTCGTTGGGGACGGCACCTGAGTAGCTGCCGTAAGATGTGGTCGAATCGCTGATCTGACAGAAGTAGCCCCAGACGGGAATGTTGTTACGCTGAAGGTCCTGGTGGAGCATCGGGACAACGCAAATCGGAAAATCGCCGGCTATACCGCCGCCTATTTGAAAGAAGCCGATGGTCGAGTCGTCTTTCGCGTTGTTCGTATACCAGTCGGCCAGCATCGTCATGTACTCGATACCGGTGCGAACGGTGTGAACGTTCTCAACGTCGCCGGTGATCACATGGCCCGCGAACATATTGCCCATGGTGGAGTCTTCCCAGCCGGGCACGACCATCGGCAGATTCTTTTCCATCGCGGCGTACATCCACGAATCTTTCAGGTCGATCTGGTAATGCTCTTCGAGCGATCCGTTACTTAAAACCTGGTACATGAATTCGTGCGGGAAATATCGTTTTCCCTCGACATCCGCCCGCGTCCACACCTCGACCATCGCTTTTTCCAGCCGTCGCATCGCTTCCATTTCGGGAATGCACGTGTCTGTGACACGGTTCATATGCCGGTCGAGCAAGCCCTGCTCGTCCAGAGGAGTCAGGTCGCGGTAATGCGGCACGCGTTCGTAAAAATCGTGGGCGACAAGATTGAAAAGATCTTCCTCTAGGTTCGCCCCTGTACACGAAATTATCTGCACCTTGTCCTGTCGGATCATCTCCGCAAGACTCAACCCCAACTCCGCCGTCGACATCGCGCCGGCCAGCGTGATCATCATCTTGCCGCCGCTGTTCAAATGCTGTACATAAGCCTCTGAAGCGTCAATCAGCGCCGCCGAATTAAAATGCCGGTAATTATGCCTAATAAAATCCGTGATCTGATTATCCATGTTCCTAATGATATGAAGTTACCCATCCTTTAATCAAAGCAGGAATAACTGTTAAGGCTATGGCGAGAACCTCTTGCCGATCACAGTGTGAGATTGTGCATATATCGTAACTCGTTATAACCTAAGGCAATGAAACGATCATTCATCGGCCGCCTTAGCCTTCTCGCTACTATTTTCTCCCTTGCTATCACGTCTTTCACCCAAACGCCGCCGCGGGTCACGCCGATAACGCCTGATGTAGTGGATAAGTATGAGCAGATGCTGCCGTCGGCGGATTATGTCCGCCGCGAGGTGATGATACCGATGCGTGACGGCGTTAAGCTTTTCACCATTGTTATGATGAAAAAAGGTGTGACGAAGGCTCCGATCCTGCTTTCCCGCACGCCCTACAACGCCAGCGGCAGCACCGGCCGAAACAGCAGTCAGCGGCTAGTTGACAGGCTTGAGGTGATGGACACGGAGTTTGTGAATGACGGTTACATACGCGTTTACCAGGACATTCGCGGCCTGTACGGCTCCGAGGGCGAATGGGTACTAAACCGCCCGATCGCCGGCCCGCTCAACAAGACCGGCATCGACGAATCGACCGACGCTTACGACACCATAGACTGGCTCGTCAAAAACACTCCCGAAGCGAACGGCAACGTTGGAGTGATCGGTTCGAGCTATCTGGGTTTCACAGCGCTCATGACGCTGATCGATCCGCACCCCGCACTCAAAGCCGTTATCGCGCAGAGTCCCATGGTCGATGGCTGGATGGGCGACGACTGGTTTCACAACGGAGCGTTTCGCGTCAGCTCGCTCGCGTATCCGCTGGGATTGGGATTTAACAAAGGAAAAGGCGGCGGTGAATTCGCTCTCGGAGCAGGTGACGAATACGTGCGTTTTCTCGAAGCGGGTTCGGTCGCGGATTTTGTAAAGTCGGTCGGTGCCGAACACGTTCCCGGCATCCGCAAGTTCATGGAAAATCCGGCCTACACCGATTTCTGGTCGTTGCAGGCCGTCGATAAATGGCTTTCCGCACGGCCCCATACCGTGCCAACGATGCTCGTCGTTGGCCAGTGGGATCAGGAAGACAGCTACGGAGCCCCGGCAGTTTATCGGGCCCTCGAGCCGAAAGACAAAAATAACGACCGCCTCTCGGGCTTTAATCACACGGGCTACGACCTCGGTGACATCATTTTTACCGGCGACACGGCCCGCGAATGGCGTGTGAAATACGCTAAACCGTTCTTAGATCACTGGCTAAACGGCGGCCCTGATCCAAAGACGCCGCCGGTTCTTACCTACGAGACTGGCGTTAACCAATGGAACGTCTCGCAGCGTTGGCCGATGGGCACCTCCAAGCCCATCTATTTGGCCGCCGACAGCCAGGCGACGTTCGACAAGCCGACAGCGTCCGGCAGCGAAGATTACGTAAGCGACCCTGCAAAGCCCGTTCCATTCATACCGCGACCGATCGATTCCGGCGACGCGATGCAGTGGAAACCGTGGCTCGTCCACGATCAGCGTTTCGTCAGCGGTCGTCCCGACGTTGCCGAATGGACTAGCCCTTCGCTAGAAAAAGGCGTTCATATTATGGGAGCTCCAGAGGTAGATCTCTTCGCCGCTACGACCGGAACCGACAGCGACTGGGTCGTGAAAATTATCGATGTCTATCCTAATGACATTCCCGAAGCGGCCTCACAAGGCGGCAAACCGTCAATGGCCGGCTTCCAATTACCGATCGGCATCGAGATCTTCCGCGGCCGATACCTGAAAAGCTTTGCCCAACCATCGCCGCTCATGCCGGGCAAGGTTGAGCATTACAACTGGGCTCTGCCAAACGTCGACCACGTCTTTCTGCCTGGACATCGAATAATGGTGCAGGTCCAGTCGACGCTTTTCCCGCTGTACGATCGCAACCCGCAGACATACGTTGAGAACATAATGTACGCGAAAAAAGCCGATTATAAGAAGGCAACCCAGACAGTCTGGTTCGGCGGATCGAACGCCAGTTCCATCGTACTGCCGGTGGTAAAATAGGCGAAAATTACGATCGCGGCTTCAATCAGGCTTCGCAGCGAGAAATACCCAAATGGAGGCCGCGTAATGCCGCAGGTCTGCGCATTCGGCCAACGCAGGAATAACCGGGATTGGTGATCTTGGTCAGATCGCCCATCATCTGATGGCCGTGGTGGGGACGAAACGAAACGTAATGAAATGATCGAGGCTCTGAGCTGTCTTGTAAACTATAGATATTACGGCGAACACAGTCCCCACTGTTCGAACTCCGGGCACAACATTAATGATTATTAAATTTGTTCGCAAAACTTATTTTCCGGACTTGCGTAGTAGACAAACATGAATAGTAGGAGAGAGTTCATCAAGCAGGCGGTAGCTTGCAGCGCTTTTCTTGTTTGGGGCCGAGAGGCGCCGGGAGCATCAACAGTAACTTGGCAAGAGCGGCGCGACATCTACCCCCAAGGGGTCGCATCCGGTGATCCTGACTCTAATAGTGTGATCGTGTGGACCCGTCGGTCGCCTGCCGAAACAACAGCCGCAAAGCTGTTCGTCGAGGTCTCAGAAGATGCCGATTTCCGTCGGGTCATCGGTAAAAAAGAAACACTCATCTCCGCCGACACTGATTGGACAGCCCGGGCATTGGTTGCAGGCCTAAAACCCCGCACGGTTTATTGGTATCGATTTACTGACGAACATGGCTTTGGCAGCCGCGTTGGCCGGACCATCACCGCACCGCGGCCGAACGACGCCCGGGCCGTGAACTTCGCTTTCGTCAGCTGCCAGGACGTCAATGAAGGAAAGCTCAACGCTTATCGCCGAATGATCTTCGAAGACGAACGTGCGCGCGCCGCCAATCAGCTTGGCTTCGTGCTGCACCTTGGCGATTTCATCTACGAGGTCGTCCAATATCCAGAAGAAGGAGCGACCCGCTACGACCGGACCATCTACGATATCGGGCGCATCCCGGACGGCGGCAAGTTCAGCAACTTCCATTTTCCGCTGACTCTCGAGGGCTATCGTGTCGTCTATAAAGGCTATCTCGCGGATCCCGACCTGCAGGATGCCCGCGCCCGCTGGCCTTTCGTCTGCATTTGGGACAATCACGAATTCTCGTGGCAGGGTCGGCAGAGCATTCAGCAGGCCGGCGGCCCACCACAGCCCGGGCAAACCGTCAAGGTTGCCGCCAACCAGGCGTGGTTCGAATATATTCCTGCGCGCGTCTCGCCGCCGAACGGCACGCTCGATAAGTTTGGCTCGGTTGATGTCAAGAACGTCAAGATCGATAAGTGGGATGAGAACGGCCTTGGGCTGGAGCCGAACAACCTGGCCGCGATCCGCAGCCTGATCGCTTACCGCACGTTCCGCTACGGCAAGCACCTCGACCTCCTCATCACTGACCAACACAGCTTCTGCGGCGAGGACCCGTCCGACGCCGAAGAGGTTGGAAAGATCTACGATCCGACGTTCCGCGGCTACTTCTCGGAAGAAGCAATGATCGCGCTCGACATGGGCCGCGCCTACGATGGCGGTAAGCCGCTGGCCGCACTTCACTTCCGCGACGTGAGCATTCCGAATCCGAGCAAAGACAAGCAGCCGCGAACAATTCTCGGCGTCGAGCAGAAGGCATGGTTCAAGGACCAGCTGCGCAAGTCAAAGGCGACGTGGAAGATCTGGGGCAATTCGCTCGGAGCTCTCGACCACCGCGTGGACCTGCAAAACCTTCCCTCGGGAATGGCCAAGAATCCCTGGCCTGCGGACACTTACGGGATGGCCGGTAGCAACGATTACGGAGCGGCCTACGCCGAGCGCAAGGAGATCTACGACCTAGTGCGCGAAGCGAAGATCACGGGCTTTGCGATCGTCTCGGGGGACCGGCACAGTTTTTGGGCCGGCTATGCCGCGGCCCACCTCCCGCCGAGGAAGTTCGAGCCCGTGGGACTAAGCTTCGTGGGTGCGTCGCTGGTAAGCCCGGGCACGATGGAAGCCCTTGAGCATGGCTTAAGCAAAGATCATCCGTTGCGCGCCTTGTTCCTCGCCGACCGCCCCGAAGGCGGTAAGCCAGCATGGACCTATAATATGCTGCTCCGGCACGGCATCCGCTCTTGCCTCGAATACGCGAAAAGCTTCGACCTCAAGCAGGCTCTTTCTCGGTCGAACCCGCAGCTTGCGCCGCACCTCGAGTTCGTCGATCTCGGTGGTCATGGTTATGCGAAGGTTCGGCTCACGGGCAATGAAATGCGAACCGAGTTCGTCTGCATCCCACGGCCGGTCAACCGCAGCGAAAAGCCGGATGGCGGCCCGATACGCTACCGCGTCGCCCTCGTCGCCAAGCTATGGAAACCGGGCGACCGGCCGCACCTCCAGCCACAAGTTCTGGAAGGCGACGTAGAACTGTCGATCTGACGGACAGGCTAGGTTGCGCTTGGACCTTAGAACGCCTCGCTGAAACTTACTTCACCCGCAACGGCGACCTGATATGCCGAAACGCGGCGTTCGAAGAAGTTGGCAAGCTCCTGCACGTCCTGCAAGTCCATAAACCCAAAAGGATTTTTGGCGCCGTAGACCTTGTTAAGCCCGAGCATGACAAGCCGTTGGTCAGCGATGAATTCGAGGTATTGGCGCATGTCGGCGACAGAAAGGCCCGCAACGCCGCCACTCAGAATGTCTTCGGCAAACTGCATCTCACACTCTACGGCGTCGTCGAGCATTGTGGCGATCTCGCGTTCGAGGGCGGCGTCGAAAAGTTCCGGCTCTTCCTTGCGGACTGTCTTCACAACTTCAAGGGCGAAGTTCATATGCGCCGATTCGTCGCGGAAGACCCAGTTGGTTCCGGCGGCCAGGCCGTGCAGCAGGCCTTTTGAACGCAGGAAATAGACGTAAGCGAACGCGGCGAAAAAGAATAGCCCTTCGATGCAGGCGGCGAAGCAGATCAGGTTGAGCAGGAACTTGCGTCGGTCTTCGCGCGTTTCGAGCGATTCAAGGTCCTGGATCGTGTCTATCCACTTCATGCAGAACTCGCCTTTTTTATGGATCGACGGTATGTTTTCGATAGCGGCAAATGCCTGCTCGCGTTCCTTGTGATCAGGTATATAAGTGTCCAGCAGCGTCAGGTAAAACTGGACGTGGACGGCCTCTTCATAAAGCTGTCGCGACAGGTACATCCGGGCCTCGGGCGAATTGATATGCTTGTACAGATTCAGCACCAGATTGTTCGACACAATCGAATCGCCGGTCGCGAAAAATGCCACCAACCGGTTGATCATATGCCGCTCTGCCGGCGTCATCTTGGCACGCAGGTCGTTAACGTCGGTCGAAAAATCGACCTCCTCGACAGTCCAAGTATTCTTGATCGAATTTTTATACATCTCATAAAAATCCGGATACTGCATCGGGCGAAGGGTTAGGTTGAATCCTGGGTCTAGCAGCATATATTTTCCCCGCAGTGAAAGTTAAAAACCAACTGTCATCTGGCTTTCACATATTATTGACACGCCTCGCAGTCTTCGGGATTCTGCAGCGAGCAGGCTAGTGCCTCTGAATCCGAATAAGCCCGCACATCCGGCTCGTTGCTGACAGGCTTTGATCTCTCATTTTCCGCCGTTACCTGAGCGATCTTCGTCGCAGGCCGCGAGCGGAGGTAATAGGTTGTTTTCAAACCTTTCTGCCAAGCGTACATGTACATCGACGAAAGTTTGCCGATATTTGGGCTTTCCATGAACAGGTTTAGCGAGGCGGATTGGTCGATGAATGCGCCGCGCATCGCCATCATGTCGATAAGCGAGCGCATCGGGATCTCCCATGCCGTGCGGTACCGGCTGCGGAGTTCGGGAGTGAATTCTTCGATTTCCTGGACCGAGCCTTCGCTCAATTTGATCTTGTTGCGGACTTCGTCATTCCAAAGGCCTAAACCTTTTAACTCCTGCACAAGATATTTATTCACCTGGACAAAATCACCGCTCAGCGTTTCGCGTTTGAAGAGGTTCGACACCTGCGGCTCGATACATTCGTAGCAGC
>JBDTMQ010000465.1:0-2203 GCA_039934155.1 Acidobacteriota bacterium
TGAATGGCAGGCTGACATTGGTCTCGTTAACAGTCGACAGCTCGCATTTTGCACGCTCGGCTGCCTCTTTCAAACGCTGAAGCGCAAGGCGGTCGTCTTTAAGATCAATCCCGGTGCTGCCTTTGAAGGACGCGAGAAGCCATTCGATAATTCGCTGGTCAAAATCCTCGCCGCCCAGGAATGTGTTGCCCGAGGTCGACAAAACGTCAAAAACGCCGTCATTTATCTCGAGGATTGAGATATCGAACGTGCCGCCGCCCAGATCGTATACCGCGACCTTTTCAGTCTTTTTCTTGCCGAATCCGTAGGCCAGGGCCGCGGCCGTAGGCTCGTTGATGATCCTTTCGACCTCGAGACCCGCGATCTTGCCCGCGTCGCGGGTCGCCTGACGCTGCATGTCATCGAAATACGCCGGAACCGTTACGATGGCCTCGACGACCTTGTCGCCCAGAAATTCTTCGGCTGCAAGCTTTAAACGCTGTAGAACGATGGCCGATATCTCGGGCGGGCTGTAAACGCGGTCGAGAACTCTGATATGAGCGTCGCCGTTGGGCGCCTCGACGATCTCGAACGGCACTGTACCCCGCATCTTTTCGACCTCAGGCGAATCGTACTTTCGGCCGATCAGTCGCTTAACGGCATAAAGCGTGTTCGCCGGGTTAGTAACGGCCTGTCGCTTGGCGATCTGGCCCACCAGACGTTCATCCTTGTCCGTAAATCCAACAACGGACGGCGTCGTGCGGCCGCCCTCTTTGTTTGAAATGATCTGAACGGTACCGCCTTCTAGAACAGACACACAACAGTTTGTAGTACCCAGGTCAATTCCGATAACTTTGCTCATAAGATCGTCCTTTTTTGTTGAATTTTGGGGGGGGGGTTATTGGTCGGTGGCAGGAGTGGTAGGAGTGTCAGCACTTCCGCGTCCGATCTCCTCGGCGTTGCGAACAGCCTCTGACAACATAGCCGCATCTTCGCGGTCATCTTCTGATTCGTATTCCCGATCCGGTCCGTCGGCTGGGGTCGCGGCGTCAAACTTTGATACCTTGACCATCGAGTGGCGTATCACACGGTCACCTATGCTGTAACCGCGCAGCATTTCAGCAGTGATAGTGTTTGGCGGGTATCCGACAGTCTCATCCATCGCGACAGCTTCGTGGACCAGCGGATCGAATATGTGACCAACAGTCGGGATCGTTTGAAGCCCCATGTTGCCGAGCACTTCGCCGATCTGCTGATTTATGAGGATAATGCCGTCACAGAATTGCTGGACCTCGACCCTTTCGCCCTCAGGCAGTGACATCGCAAATTCCACCGCACGGTCGAGATTGTCCAATATAGGCAGCATTTGAACCGCTAAGTTGCCCAATTGAGTTTGAAATGTGTTTGTGCGTTCGCGTTCCGTCCGGGTTTTATAATTCTCAAAATCCTTGCTCCGACGGTGAGACAGATCGAGGATCTCTTGCCTTTCTTCGAACATTTTCGCGATAACGCCTTTTAATGCATCAATTTCGCTTTCAAGCCGCCCGTTGTTCGACCCACCGGACGTAAGTGTCTCGGGCGGGGCGGCCTTAACAGGTGTCACCACCGCCGCATCATTTCTTTCGAGCTCAAACGATACCGGCGACTCTTCCGCATCGCCCGCACTTTCATCATCAAATTCGATGACCGTCGTGCTGGCTGTAATATGCAGATCTTTCTCTTTGGCTTCGAGCTGCCTGATAAAGTCGTCGACCGAGTCTGTGTCTTCGATCGATTGAGAGGCAGTGATCTCACCGAGATCATCGATTTCTTGGTTGGGTTCCATTATGAGTTGTGAAAGTCGGCAGGTGCCGGCAATTGTTGGGGTCAGTTATTAGAGACGTCCTTTGACATCATCTTTTCGAGGACGCGTGCGACGTAGGATACTATCGAGATCATCCGAGCGTATTCGATCCGTGTCGGACCCAGCACGCTGAGGGTCCCGACCGCTGAACTATCGCCGATCCTGTAAGGGGCCGAGATCAGCGTGCAATTTTGGAATGAGGATATTCGATTCTCAGAACCGATCGTCACCTGGACCGCGCCTTTCATACCGGACTCTCTCGCGATGCATTCATTAACGATCTCGAGCAGCCGCGACTTTTCGCTGATCATTCCGAGCAATTCCCTGAGCCGCTCGATATCAGCAAAGTCCTTTTTCGTCAGTATGTTAGACGCACCGTCT
>JBDTMQ010000466.1:0-3637 GCA_039934155.1 Acidobacteriota bacterium
CGGCTAACGCTCTCTAATCCGACCGACGCCCGACCGGCGTCAAATTTAGCAACGTATTTGAGCACGAGCCCGGCTGAGGAGGCCGTATCAAGCAGTCGGCGGCAATGATCTTCGCTTTGTTCAAGTTCGGCGTAAAAGTCATCGATGCTGCCGTCAAAACATTTTAGGGGCAGGAAAGGACTGTTCTCGATGTCATCAAGTTCGAGCCGATTTCCTGCTTCGCGCGCAAGGATAAGGATCTTTCGAGCCACATCGGTTCCGCTCAAATCAAGCCGCGGGTCGGGCTCGGTATATCCTGAGCTCTGCGCAAGCCGCACGACGTCGGCAAACTTTTGCGTTCCGTTGTAATTATTAAAAACGAAATTCAACGTTCCTGAAAGCACAGCTTCGATACGGCGAATGCGGTCGCCGCTTCGGAGCAGATCGTTCAGAGTTCCGATCACGGGCAAACCCGCGCCGACATTGGTCTCAAAGAAAAAATTCGTATTGTATTCGCGCGACAGGTCCTTTAAACGGGCGTAGGTCTCATGGTCGGATGAACAGGCGACCTTGTTGCAGGCGACGATAGAAATACTTTTTTTGAGCAGGTCGGGATAAGTTTTGACAATATCGCCGTCCGCCGTCACGTCTACAAATACCGAATTGCGGAAATTCTTTTCGATGGCGAAAGCGGCCAGGCCAGCCTTCGGGATCCTGGCGTCGGTCCGTTGGCTTAAAAGTCTTTGTCGCCAATTGGTCAGGTCGATACCGTCATCATCTGACATGATAGAACGGCTGTCGGCCATTGCGACAACGCGAACGTTGAGCCGCAGCTGCTCTAAAAGATAATTCTTTTGCTGATCGATCTGTTCCAGAAGGCGGCTGCCGACCGTGCCCACACCGGCGATAAAAATATTGACCTGTTTTACTCCGTCTGAAAAAAATTCTTCGTGCAGGGTGTTGACCGCCTTT
Source organism: Acidobacteriota bacterium (assembly GCA_039934155.1). Lineage (GTDB taxonomy): Bacteria > Acidobacteriota > Blastocatellia > Pyrinomonadales > Pyrinomonadaceae > OLB17. Next base: position 952 of record JBDTMQ010000466.1, read on the forward strand.
CGCACGTCGGCCGCGCCGATCACTGCCGAAATGTTCCTCTCTGAGGAGCCTTGTGCGATCGCCTCAATGTTGATCCCGTTTTGCCCGAGCGCCAAAAACATACGACCGCTGACGCCTGTATGCGATCTCATATTGTCGCCGACCAGAGCAAGTATCGAACGCGATTCGTCAACTCGCAGAGGCTCGATCTTACCGACCGCGATCTCATTTTCAAATTCGCGGTCGACGGCCGCTTTGGCCGAGCGTCCGAACTTTTCCTCAACGGCCACACAGATCGAATGCTCAGACGAGCTTTGGGTGATCAAAATGACGTTGATCCGCGCCGCGGCCAGGGCTTCGAAAAGGCGCTTTGAAAAACCGGGAATGCCGACCATTCCGCTGCCCTCGAGACTCAGCATCGCGATGTGATCGATACTCGTAATACCTCGAATTATTTCACCTTCGGCCGCGGCGGAGGCGGCGGGCTCGATGCGTGTTCCTTCATCGTCAGGTGCAAAAGTATTCTTTACCAACAGTGGAATTCCCTTTGCCATTACAGGCTGGATCGTCGGCGGATATATGACCTTGGCGCCAAAATGCGATAGCTCCATCGCCTCACGATACGTTATCCGCGGTATTTGCCTTGCGTTCCGCACAAACCGCGGATCAGCCGTCATCATTCCGCTAACGTCGGTCCAGATCTCGAGCGCGTCGGCATCGATCGCAGCCGCCACTATTGCGCCGGTGTAATCAGATCCGCCGCGGCCGAGCGTTGTTGTCGCGCCTTGCAGATCGGCGCCGATAAAACCCGGCAGCACATAAACGCCCGTTGGCCGACTGCCAAAATATTCGAGTATCTTTTCATTCGTCTTTAAAAGATCGACCGCCGCAGAACCAAAATTAGAGTCGGTCACTATCAGCTCTCGGGAATCTTTCCAGCGGTTGTCGACACCCGATGACCGAAGAACATCTGAAAAGATACGCGTCGACACCAGTTCACCGAAACTCAAAATGCGGTCGAGCGTACGTGGCGACAGTTCTCGGACGCGCAGAACGCCTTCGAATATGCTTGCGAGCTCGCGAAGCGCGGCGTCGACGAATTCGTCAGCGTCCTCGCTTGTCAGCGACGGCAGCAGTGTCTGGACGGCATGGCGGTGAGTCGCTTTTATGTCGTCGAGCCTCGCGAAATACCCATCATCGCCTGCCTCCGCAAGGCGTCCAGTCTCGATGAGCGCGTCGGTGGTTCCCTGCATCGCTGAAAGAACGACGACGCAATTTTCGCCTCGGCCGATGACTATTTCGGCTGCACGACGGATATTTTCGGCATTGGCGACGGAAGAACCGCCGAATTTTAGAACTTTCATGCCCTTGACAATAAAACTTCTTTAAGCGATCCGTAATTCGCATCTATTGTCGAACCGAAATCAGGCTTGTCATAAAGCGCCTGTATGGTGTCGGGAATTACATCGTAATTACCGAGAACGGCTTTGACCGCATCGAATTTAACCGGATGGGCCGTTTCCAGAAATATGCCGCTTTCTCCTGCGTTTTGCTGATGATGATCGGCTAACGCTTTGTATGCGACGGCTCCATGCGGGTCCATTACGTAGCTGTATCTTTCAAAAACGTCACGCATGACGGCCTCTGTTTCGGCGTCAGAAATGCTAACCGCCGAGATTATTTTACTGATTCCGGAGGGATCAGGGCCGAGCAGCTCTAGAATTCTCGCAAAATTGCTCGGATCGCCGACGTCCATCGCATTCGAGATGGTATGTATGGCCGCCTGCGATTTAAACTCTCCGGTCTGTAAATACTTTGGAATTACATCGTTAGCATTACAGGCGGCGATGAATCTTTTAACGGGCAGACCGCGGGCCCAGGCGAGCAGACCCGAGCAGATATTGCCGAAATTGCCGCTTGGTACGCTGATAACGGGCGGCTCGTCGCCTTGCAACAGTTTACAACCGAAAAAGTAATAGATCTGCTGCGGCAGCCAGCGGGCGATATTTATTGAGTTGGCCGACGTGACGCGAACTCTTTGCTTTAGATCGTCATCGACAAGAGCCTGTTTTGCAAGAGCCTGGCAATCGTCAAAGCTACCCTCAAGTGCGAGTGCGGTGACATTGCCCCCAAGGGTCGTAAGCTGAAGTTCCTGTACACGGCTGACCCGGCCTTTGGGATAAAGAATGACTACTTCGACGCCGTCGACACCAAAAAATCCGTTTGCGACGGCGCCGCCCGTGTCGCCCGAGGTCGCAGTGATAACGACGGTCTTTTCGCTGCTATTTGGTGTGAAATATTTCAGACAGCGGCTCATGAAACGCGCGCCTACGTCTTTGAATGCAAGCGTCGGGCCGTGAAACAATTCAAGCGTTTCGATATCGGGTGAAACCTGAACCAGCGGGAACGGAAAGTCGACGGTTTCGCTGCAGATCGATCTCAGAATGTCGTCGGGAATATCTCCTGCGACGAATGGACGCATGACCTCGAATGCTATTTCATCGTTTTCCTTGGTCTCTATCGTTTCTAGAAAATCGTTTGAGATCGGCGGGATAATTTCGGGGAAATAAAGCCCTCCGTCCAAGGGTTGGCCGCTCAGAACGGCAGCTTTGAAACTGGCCGGAGGTGAAGTATGGTTTGTGCTAAAGTATTGCATCGGGCCGGAAGCAGTTGACGTTAAATGATATAACGGTTCGAACTATTTCAG
>JBDTMQ010000467.1:0-5108 GCA_039934155.1 Acidobacteriota bacterium
ATCTTGTCACCTCTCTGTTGTTTTGTCTCAGAGATACTCTACCGCAAATACCGCCAATACCGTCACACACAGATGGGACAGCAGGTGGGTGCGATCATCTGGGGCCTCGTAATAACGGGAATCCTGAAAACGCTCGCAAATATATTGCTTCCCTTTTTCGGCATCTACCAATTGCTTCCGCTAAGCGCGATCTTTGTTTTGCCCGGCGTTTTCATATATGCCTATGCCATCCTGAATTTTAGGCTCTTCTCTCTGCAGACTGCCCTCGACCAATTCCGTCTGTTCGGCATTACCTCAAAGATCGCATTAAGTATCGCCGCCGTCGCAATAATGAGTTTTCTAATCTTCCAGGTACCGATAGCCTGGTGGTCGTTCAAAGACGGGCAGACCTTTGATGCGTGGCGGAAATACCTGGTTTTCAGTGTTATCTCGGCGTTGGTGCCGAACCTGCTTTTGCTGCTTCTTGTCGTTCGGACCATCTCACGGCCGCTGCAGAGAATAACGCTTGCAGCGGTCAAAGTAACGAATGGCGAATACGGCACCGAAGCCGATCTGCGGCCCAGTAATGACGAGATCGGATTGCTTGCCGACTCGTTCAACGAGATGAGCAGAAAAATGGCATCTGACATTGAAAAGCAGCGGCGGCTGAACGTACAGCTGATGCGAGCCGACAAGCTCGCGGCTATGGGCACCCTAGCGGCCGGCGTCGCGCACGAGGTCAACAATCCGCTCGCCTCGATCTCTTCTTTGGTACAAATGATCAAGAGCGAAAAGGAAAAGGACACGGAGATCGATGAAAAGCTCGACTTGATATCGACCCAGATCGATCGCATTACTCGCGTGACCAAAGACTTGACGGATTTTGCGAGAACTCATCCCGCTGCCCGTTCCGATGTCAGCATTAATTCCATACTCGGGAAAAGCCTGAGGCTTGCCGAATTCGATTCGGCCTTTCAAAAGTTATCGATCACCGAACATCTCGATGCCGATCTCCCTCAGGTTTTTGCCGACGGCGATCAGCTTCAGCAAGTTTTTCTAAACCTTCTGTTGAACGCCCGCGACGCAATGCCTGCCGGCGGCGAGGTAACTATCAGAACTCGGGCGCAAGATCGTGAGATCATGGTCGAGATAGCCGACAGCGGACCGGGAATAGATGACGAAACCATAAAGCATGTTTTTGATCCTTTCTATACGACCAAGCCTACCGGTAAAGGTACCGGTCTCGGGCTGGCGGTCTGCTACGGGATCGTCACAGCGCATGGCGGACGGATCGAGTTGCTTCGGAACGATCCGACCGGCACCCGTCTTGTGGTCACGCTGCCGCAGGTCCAGCAAAGCGTTTAACACCAAAGCCTCCGAATGTGGCAAAGCCCTTGTTTACGTTGTAAAATGCAGTATGGTACGGTGCATAGACCTGTATGAAGGAAAAACTTATCGAACTGATCACGCGACGGCTTTACGAGGATGCCGAGGCCATTCGCAAAGATTTTGACTCGCGTCGGCAGATAGATACCCGTTACACTGCCGTGGACAATTTGCTTCCGGATGAGATCGCACTTCAGATAAGCGAGGCATTTCCGCCACTATCCGAGATGCGGTTTCTCGACAGTTTCCGGGAAAAGAAATACACCTCAAAATCTCTCGACAAATTTCAGCCGCTCGTGTCCGATATTACATTTGCCTTTCAGGACCAGCGAGTGATGGATGCCGTGCTGAATATTACCGGTCAGGTAAATGCGGTCGGTGATCCGCTTTTGTATGCAGGCGGAATAAGTGCGATGTCCAAAGACAACTTTCTCAATCCGCACATCGACAACTCGCACGATTTTGAACAAAAAAATTATCGGGTATTGAATCTTTTGTATTATTGCAGCCCTGGATGGCAAGTTGGGTTCGGCGGCAATCTCGAATTGTGGGACGAAAATGTTTCAACGGCCGTCGAGATACCCAGTTTGTTCAATCGGCTCGTGTTGATGGAAACCAACGACCATTCGTGGCATTCGGTAAATCGAGTGCGCGTCAACGACATCAGGCGGTGTGTCTCGAACTATTATTTCTCGCCGGATTCACCAAATGGTTACGAAACAACTCACATAACAACATTCAAGGGCCGCCCGGACCAGAAACTGAACCGAATAATAAGTGCGGCAGACGGCGTTGTTAGATCAGCCGTACGCCGCATCGCAAAACGGGGACTCGGCCGACGCGACCTATTCGAAAAATCGGACAAATGAGTGATCCGTACGGTTCAAGGCGCGGGACTTTGATAGCCTTTGCTGCTCGTAACCCGCAGTCCCTTTTCTTTACTTCCCTTTACCGAAACTTTTAGCCTGTGTCACATGCCGTCAGGTTTTGCTGGATAAAATCCGACCACGTATTGCTCCCGGGCTTCGGCCAACAATTTAGACGCCATCGCTGCCAGGTACTGTCGGTTGCGGATGGCGCCGCTGAACGTCTGTCCGCCGCTCGTCCGACTTATCTCGTTCAAAATGCTACGGTCTATACTTGAAATCTCATCCGCCGCGAACGTCTGTCTGGGTCCCTGACGTTGTATGTCGGAATAACTATACGAACTTCGATTTTGATCATTGAACGTCAACGCGTAGACCGGCAGATTCACCCGGCGCAGATGAAGCCTAAGCTCCTTGACGCTGTGATGCGATGAACGATCGGCACCGTCTGACAGCACAAGAAGTATTTTTTTAGGGTTGCGAAGACCCGCTACTCGCGTACCGGCGGCAATTATCGAGTCGTACAGCGACCTTGGTGAATTTGAACCAATATCTGCGATCTGCTCGCGGACCTGTACAAGCGTTGAAACGAAATCAGTCGTCAAGGTGCCCTTCTCGTTGAATACACTGACGAAAAAATCGTCTCCGTCCCATAGTTCACTTGTGAATTGTTTTAAGGCCTTAAGAACCGCGATGGTTTTTTCGTTCGTGGCCGGATGCAGGTCATAAACAATTCCGATCGAGACAGGTGAATTTTCGGCCGAAAACGCGGCTACGTTACGGGTCACAAGATTCGTCTCGATCCTGATCGGCTCGTCCTGACCGTAAATCGCGATTCCGGTCAAAAAAAGAAGGAAGGCCACTATAGTGCTATTATTTATCGATCTCATATGTTTACCTCTATAACCAAGACGCGGCTTTTTGCGAGAAAATGTATCACATGCGCAGAATGACGAAGTGAAGCTTCGGCCTCCGGCACGGATTTCTTGTCGCTATTAACCTGTGCTAATCTCTTTTTGCTTTCCAAACATTTTCTACTTACAAAGGAACAACCCATGATTGCTTCGATCTTTTTGTCGTTCTTTCTTCTTTTCCAAATGCCGGGCGCGACACCGACGCCGCGGGCAAGCGAATCCCCGCGACCCACTGAAACACCCCAGCCGCGTGAGACACCGCCGTCGATCACAAAACATTCGGTCAAGGTCGGTTCCCGGACCCTGAATTACACGGTAACGACCGGATTTTTGCCGATCCGCAACGATCGCACAGGCGATATCGAGGCTCGGCTTTTTTATATGGCATACACGCTCGACGGCGTGTCTGACCCCCGAAACCGGCCGCTGATGTTCTCATTTAATGGCGGACCAGGATCGGCGTCGGTGTGGCTCCATCTCGGAGCCCTTGGCCCCAGACGCGTCCGAATGATGGATGATGGCATGATGCCGCCACCGCCGTACGAACTGGTGGATAACGACCAAACGTGGCTTGACCAAACCGACATCGTTTTTATCGATCCTGTTGGTACAGGATATTCACGGGCGGCAAAACAGGAACTCGCCAGTAAGTTCTTCAGCTTACGCGGCGATATTGAATCGGTCGGTGAATTTATTCGTCTCTACCTCACACGAAACGAGCGCTGGACCTCGCCGCTTTTCCTCGTGGGCGAAAGTTACGGAACGACTCGTGCATCAGGCCTTTCCGACTATTTGTTTGAACACGGTATTGGATTGAACGGCATTCTGCTGCTCTCTACCGTAATGAATTTTCAAACGATAAGATTCGCCGACAACAACGATATGCCGCTGGTAATGATCCTTCCATCTTATGCGACCACGGCATGGTATCATAAACGGCTTTCTCCGCAGATGCAGGCAAAATCGGTGTCGCAGATAGCGACTGAAGCCCGTCAGTTCGCGTCAAACGAATTCCTGCCGGCGATGATGCGCATAGATGGCCTTTCGCCGCAGGAAAAGAGCGCTTTGGCGGAAAAGTTCAGCCAGTTTACTGGTCTTAGCAAAGACTATATCGAACGCAACAATTTCAGGATCGAACTATCTAAATTCATGAAGGAGCTGCTTCGGGATAAGCGTCGCAGCATCGGAAGACTCGACAGCCGCTTTCTTGGGATCGACCGCTCGGCCTCTGGCGACGAGCCCGATGACGATCCGAGCATGTCGGCCATAAGGCCACCGTACACGTCGGCATTTAACGATTACGTTCGCCGCGATCTCAAATACGAATCAGATTCGGAATACTACATCCTCGGCGGCGGAATAACATCGCCATGGAACTGGAACTCGAACAATGGATATGCCGACACGAGCATTGCTCTAAAGGATGCAATGGCAAAAAATCCCTACATGAAAATATTTGTGGCCTGTGGATATTATGATATGGCTACGCCTTTCTATGGTGCCGAATATACCGTGTCGGCGATGAACCTGGATCCGGCGCTTAGAAAAAATATCTCATTCTCGTATTACGAGGCCGGACACATGATGTACATCGAAAAAAACTCGCTGAAAAAGCTTAAGGACGATGTGTCGGCGTTCATTTCAGGCGCGATGCGAAAATAGCCAGTATTAGAAAGTTACATTAACGCTTTTGCCAAGATCCATTCGCATTGCGGATTCCTGGTTAAAGCGTTTTTTGTATTCTGCACGTATCTCATCTATCCGAACGCCGGCAGAACGTTTGTCAGATCTTGGATACAAGATAATGAGAATTTTGCTCGATTCTCGAACTAGGCTGCCGTCTTTACCCTTGTACTGACCCAGGCCATCAAGGATCGTAAAACCGTCAGGAAACCGAGGCGTAACTACTTCCGAGAGGAAAACGCCCCATTGCTCATCTGATACCATCAAGCCGTCGGGGATG
>JBDTMQ010000468.1:0-9099 GCA_039934155.1 Acidobacteriota bacterium
GATACCGCGAGAATTCCGAATAGTAGGAGCCTGATTGTCAGCAGAAGCAGATCCATTAATCCTTCTTTGGTCTCGTTTTGTGACGCTCCTTGAGCCGGATCGGAGTAGCGAAGAAGCCGAAGGCGTCGCGGAGCCTGTTCTCAACATATCGATTGTAAGAGAAGTGTAATCCGGACTTGCTTCCGCCCGAGGTGACCAAAACGAACAACGGCGGTCGAATTCCGCCTTGCGTAATATATTGGACTTTCATACGTGAAACGCCGCCCTTATTCGGCGAGGGCGCTGTACCGCCGCGCGGCTGCGATATATTTTCCTCGAAAAAATTGTTGAGTTGCGACGTGGGTATGCGAAGGTTTCGTGCTTCATTCGCACGAAGCGCAAGCGGCAGGATTTTGGGAACCCTTTGTCCCTCAAGCGCCGAGATCGTCAGCATCGGAGCCCAATCGAGAAATTTCATTTGCCGCCTGAGGTCCCGTTCGAATTCATAGATCGTATTTGTTTCCTTCTCCTCGACGGCGTCCCATTTATTAACAGCGATTATAACCGAACAGCCGGAATCGACGGCGTAGCCGCCAATATTGGCGTCCAAATGCGTGACGCCTTCGGTCGCATCGATTACCAATATTGCCACGTCGGCGCGCTCGAGTGCTTTTCTGGCCATCACAACCGAGAGCTTTTCGGCCATTTCGGTCGTCTTGCCTTTCCTTCGAATTCCGGCAGTATCGATGATCAAAAAATCGTTCCCATCAACATTTAGTCGGGTGTCGACCGCGTCACGCGTCGTTCCGGGAACAGGCGAAACGATAACACGCTCTTCTCCTAACAGCTTATTGAGAAGCGACGACTTGCCAACATTCGGCCGGCCGATGATCGCCAGACGGCACTCGGCGGGCACTTCTTCGGTCTCGTCAGCGTCAAATTCAAGCACGTCGAAAACCTGGTCGAGAAGGTCACCGACGGACGTTCCGTGCTCAGCCGATATCGGCGTCAACTCAAACCCGAATTTATAAAATTCCGCCGCCTCTTCCTCGACTTTTCGGCTCTCGGCTTTGTTTGCTGCAATAAATACCGGTTTCCCGATATTGCGAAGATAAACCGAGATCTCTTCGTCAAGCGGCGTCACGCCGGCCCGCGCATCGACGACCCATATGATCGCCTGGGCGGCATCGATCGCAAACCCGGCCTGCTTAAAAATATTTGAAGGGATCAAAGCCTGGTCGTCAGGAACGATACCGCCGGTATCGACCAATTCGAATTTCTTCGCCTTCCACTCGACATCGCCATAGATCCGGTCGCGTGTGATGCCGGGCTGGTCACCGACGATGGAACGGCGCGTCCCCGACAGCTTATTGAAAAGCGTCGATTTGCCGACGTTCGGACGTCCGATAATTGCGACGAGCGGTAAATTCATCAATAAAAGAATAATAGAGTTTCAATTTAGATGCATCCGCGATGATTCGTTTAGATAAAAGTAAAAAGCCCGGCGATACGATAACCGTCGGGCATCTCTCAACTCTGCAAAGATATTAAATATTGAACGATCCCAGAAAACCGCTTAGTGCCGTAGTGATCAGATCGGGCTCGGCACCGAACTCCGGAATGATATCTTCCTCATTCTGAAAAGCGTCAGAATATCCCCGGCGATACGCCTGGCTCAAACACTGCCGCTGTTCGCTAAGACTGATCGAATAGGCACCAAAGCCGTCGTCGCCGTAAACGTATGGGTCATGATAAGTATCTGCTTCATACCCATTTTCGCGTGCTGACAGTCCCGCATAATACCCTTGCTGATAACCTGAATTGAATGCCCGGTTCGTCAGCTCCTGCGAATAATCAGTGTAAGGATCGGGAACATAACCGAACATTACCGGACCATAATTCTGATCTTCGTAAAGCGGATAAGCGATATATCGGTCATACGGCTGAGCTGATCCGTAGTATGTCTGGTACACAGGCGGCTCGTAATAACCCGGATCATAACCACGATCGTAGTCGGCATAATGCGGCTCAGCAAAAAATTCATCGCCTGAGAATTCGCCGCCCACCAATGCCTGTACGACTGTTCCCAACAGCAACTGCGTCCAATTCATATCGCCGTCAAACGATCCCGAGGACTGGTAGCCATAGTCATCTCCGAACGGACCACCGTAGTACGCGTCCGAATAGCCATAGTCAGGGCCGTATGACGAGTAAGAGCCGTCGCCGTAATAGACCGGGCTGTACGAATAGTCGGGGTATCCGTACGACGGCACATTGTACGAATATGAATTTGCCGGGTACGAAGGAATGTTATTCGCGTATGAATATGCCGAGAACGATGGCACGTCGTACGCGTTGTTGTCATACCGGCGATCATATCTCGGGTACCGCATTCGCTGAGTCTCGACATAATTTGGCGTCGAAACAAAAACCAAGGACCTGTTCGATCGTCGCATATCCTGAGAAAACTGACGCTGTTGCGTTCGGTCAAATCTTTCAGCCTTTCGCCATGATCTTTCCGCACGGGCTTGCTGTTTCTCGAACTTCTTCCAGTCATTCATCTGGCCCTTGCCGAGGCGACCAAGATCCGGGGTCCGGTTGAACCGCTCGGCCTGGGCCCCGCGCGTAACTCTCGTTCCGCGGGCATTCGCCCAGCCGTTTCCATTTCCCCGATTCGAACGATCCCGCTGATCTGCGCGACCGGCTTGTCGAAGATCTGGGGCATTGAAAACGCGTGTCGGAGCCTGCCTTTGAATTCCCCTTTCCGAGCGGCCATTTCGGCGTTGGACCATTTGCCCGTAATTCGGCATTTCAACGTGTCGTTTCGGCAGCCGCTCCTGGCGCACCTGGTAATTCTGCTGCACTCTTTGCTGCCGCTGCTGGCGCACCTGATAGTTTTGCTGCACGCTTTGCTGTCGCTGTGGGCGGACCTGGTTTTGCGCTCCCCACGAGTCTACGCTGCGCCCTCGATCATTCTGCCCTCGTGATCCGCGCATCTGCTGGGTCCGCGGTTGGCCGGGACTGCTTGCCTGTCGCTGAAACACCTGGTTCGGCGGGGCCTGCCTCACTTGCATTTGTCGACCCGGGCCGCGCATCGCTCCGGGCGAGTTAACGGCACCCATGTTCCCTTTTCCGCTATTACCGTGACCGTTACCGCCGCCTTTATGACCCTTTTGCGCGACGGCGCTATAAAGCGAAGCCATGGCACAGATCATTGCGAACACCGAGATATATCTTGTGATTCTTAATAAAGTTTGTCGCATATTTACCCCTGGATCGGATCTCTGTTTATTCATTTCAACCATCCAACACGCAAAAACCGTTCCTTTTTGTTTCTTGGGGCTTTAGAGCTGTAAGGAGATGTCTTGTACTCTAAATGGGATAAAATTCGCCAATATCGTCTATTTTTACTGAAAAGATAAAAAAAAGCCCCGTCCGAATGGACGAGGCTTAAAACAACCTTGAAAGATGCCTTAGTTGGCGATGACGCTGAAGATCGACTGCAGGATCGCGCCTAGTATTTGATATTTTCCGTTGGAGTAAGTGCCGTACTGATACCGGCCGTTGTAGCCGTCTTCATAACCGCGTTGGAACCCTTCACGGAAGTAATAGTTATAGTCATCGAGACTTACGTAATAGCTGTCATAGCCATAGCTGGCGTCTTCGTAACCATACGAGTTACGCGGATTGAATCCCCAGCGGTCCGACCGGTCAGCCTGTCCGGCACGTAAGCCCTCTTCGTAACCGTTATTGATGGCGGTCTCGATCTGACGAGCGCCGTACTGGCTCGTATAGTAATAACTGCCGTTTCGCTGATAGCGATAATTGTTTACCCAGTTATCGTAATACCGAGCCTGCTGAAGCCTCATCTGGTCCTGACGGATCCGGTCCCAGTATCTCTGCTGCAGACGCAGGTAGTTGATACGACGCTGCTGCTCGAGCTGGATCTGACGCTGTTTTTGCAGATACTGCTGATTCTGCCACCGGCTTTGATACTGCTGCAGACGCTGCTGCTGACGCTGCTGCTGCTGCTGGCGGTTGTACTGCTCATACCGCCGATCATTGGAATTGTACACCTGGCCGTTCGAATTGCTGGTCTGCCCCGGCCACTGAACGCGCTGCTGTTCCCGACGGATCTGCTGCTCGTTCAAAACGGTCGGCCGCTGCTGATTTCGCTGCTGGATCGCACGCTGCTGCGCAGCCTGCTGTGCCTGCTGTGCCTGCACCTGTTGCTGCTGGGCCTGCTGTTGGCGAACCCGCTGCTGGTTCAGACGCTGCTGCTGAGCCTGTGCCTGTTGCGTCTGTTGCTGCGCCTGCTGCTCACGAATGCGCTGTTGATTAAGTCGCTGCTGCTCGGCCTGTGCCTGTTGCTGCTGCGCCTGTTGTTGACGGACGCGCTCCTGACCAAGGCGTCGCTGCTCCACCTGAACCTGCTGCTGCTGTGCCCTCGTCGCACTCTTCGCGCTTTCAGCACGTTGCTTCTCGCTTTCCTTCTGCTCTTTTACGGCTTTTTTGTCCTGGTTCTTTGCGTCACGGCCGCGTTGTGCACTGGCCTCGCCGCTGATGCCCAACAACAAACCTAACCCAAGAACCGCTGTCACGCCGAAATGTTTTAAGTTTTTCATTTTCCTTCCCCTTTTTGATCACATTACCGACCCATCATCGGTTCCGCTCTAATAAAGGCAAGAGTCGTGCCAATACAATAAGCCCTTATTTTGCAGTAATCTAAAAACTGGTATAAAGACGAAAAAGCACCAAAATGGAGGGAAATTAGACGATTTCGTTTCGGGCTCGATCTATGCCTTAACGAATTCGTATTGGACGTGAATGTTTAACGAACCGGTAAGAACCTCGGCTCGGATTCCCACCGCCTGCATCTTGAGGTTCGTGTTTTGCAGCGGAAGAAGAAAATTCAGCTTATCAAGCCGGACGATCTCGATCGGGTTCAACCTTTTGTCTATCGAGGTCTGCACAAGTCTGGCGACGACGCTTCCGCCTACCCCGCCGGTACCGTTCAATGCCACATTGGATACCCGTACCCGTGCCACAAGCTTTTGATTCGCCTGGTCGAAACTAAGATCAAGAACCGATTCTGCCCATCCGGCAAAGTCCACACAACCTACAAGCGGCGGGTTGTATCCGCCCGAAAATGCCAAGGGGACGAGGATCTTCCCGTCACGAAAACGTACCGACGTTTTTACGCCGTTCATTTCACGAAGCAGCTTGACGGTTTCGCTACAAGCAGCGACACTGCGCTTTTCCCTTTCCGCAAACGAAAATATCGTCTTTCCGTTTGCCAATTTTCTCCCGGCTTGAGCGGTCGAGAATTCCAACGGCCCGGCGTTCGTGAAAACACCATCGAGCAAGGCATCAAAAAATTGCTCGCTTAAATTGATCGTCACCTCGGAACGCTGAGCTTGCGCCAAAACAGGTACGAAAAGCAGAACCACAAGTGCAGCAATTGAAGTTTTTTTCATCTCAAAGATTCCCCAAGTGTTAGAACTAAGATCAGTGGTCACGACTTCGATGCGAGATCAAAGAGGAAATTTGTCTTGAGTGATGCTTGCCAGAGGTTAAATTCCGATCCTGACTATGTCATGAATTCTAAGCAGCCCGACACAGGCTCCGGCGGTATCGACCACGGGCAAGACCGAGATCTGAGACGGCCGTTCCTCCATCAGCCTGAGTGCCTCGAACGCAAGCATCTCAGGGGCGACCGTGATAGGGTCGGCGGTCATCATCTCGGCGGCATTAAGCCCGGCCACATTCACCGGATCGGAATGCTCCATCGCCCTGCGCAGGTCGCCATCAGTTACAAGGCCCAACAAATTCCCGTTATCGTCGACGACCGTTACGGCACCCAATGCGAATTTTGATGCCGCGCTGACCACTTCGATCCATTTCGAATCACGCCGGATATTGGGGCCGGGATGCATCAGATCGGCCACCCTGATCGTGAGTCGCTTACCCAACCGGCCGGCCGGGTGATTGGCTGCAAAATCCTCAGGGGTAACGCCCCGACATTCCATTACCGACATCGCCAGCGCGTCCCCAAGCGCCAGTGCGACGGTCGTCGAGGCCGTAGGCGCCAAATTCAGCGGGCACGCCTCTTTGTCGACGGCCGCGTCGATCACCACATCTGCCGCCTTGGCCATAGACGAATCCAGCTTCCCTACGATCGCAATTATTTGAACGCCGCGGTGCCGAAGCGACGGAATTATCCCGATGATCTCGTCCGTCTCGCCCGAATTGCTGACGGCAATGACAAGATCTTCCGCGTTGACTAAACCCAAACTGCCGTGAATAGCGTCCGAGGGGTGAATGAAGATCGAAACCGTCCCCGTGCTCGTAAGCGTCTGGGCTATTTTCTGAGCAATAACACCCGACTTTCCGACGCCGGTCAGAATCACTTTTCCGGGGCACTCGAGAATAAGAGCAACGGCCTTTTCGACAGCCTCTCGCTCAAGCCTCGCGGCCGCGCGTTCAATGGCTTCAGATTCGATCCTTAATAATTCGACGACCTGCTGGTAGACACTAGACGTCGGCGCACTTTGCATTTTCATTTCTGAGGCACAGGCTTGAATATATCGAGAACGATCTGCCAGCGGCCGTCGATCAATTTCCAAATATGTACGAAATTTCCCTTTTCGACCGACCCGTCTTGCCTTGATACACTGTAACTGTTCTGTATATAGGCGATATCATCCGAGCCAAAAAACACGCTTCGCTTGGCAAAAATGACATTCGGCATTTCCTTCTTGACTTTTGAAAGCAGGGCCTTTTTCCCGATCACGGGCATCTCGCCTTCGCGGAAAACACGCACTTTTTCCGCGGCAAAACGCTTATACGCCTCGGCCGTTCCAAATTTTCCGGCGATTTCAAAAAACTGGGCCGCGTTGTCGGCCGCAGAGGAATTATCCGGGTTCCCCTTCGAAGGATATGCCGGCGGTAATAGATCGTTCGAAAATTTGCCGGGTTTAGCATGTCCGACGCCGATGTCGACGACAAATCGATATTTGCCGTCAGGCTGACGCTGCCAGATCGTAACGAACTGGCCGAATCCCGTAGGTTCGGCGTCCTTACTTCCAGGCCGAAACTCCCAGTTGCCGGTCGTGTATCCGATCAGTCCGTTTGCCGAGAGATCGGCGTAATTCGGAGCCCACGATAAAAGACCCTTCGAATCATCGCGCGAGGTCCAGTAAGAGCGGCTGTTGATCTTTTCCGGCAGGAACAGCAAAGCGTCGGCGGACGAATATTCGAGAAACGCAGTTTTTGTCCCTTTGTCCGCGGCGGTCGCCGCGAACGCTTTCTCGGTGTCGACCAGGTCAGTCAAGGGATCACGGCTGAAAACGACAGAGCCGCCGGCTAGTAAAACGATAAAAATTATTAGTAGAAATAAGGGTCTCATTTCTCACGAATTCTAGCATAGTTCGGCAGCCGTCACCTTGCTGTCTTTTATCTTATTCGCACAAACCCCGTCCCGGTTCTGCCGAACGTTTCAGGGTGATACATTTCTTCGGCTTTGGCCGGCGGGACGACGAAATCGCCCGGCGTCGTTGCGCGTGTGACGTAACTGTAGTCGTAAACGCCTTCCCACAGCAGCGACGCAAATGCTTCGGCCCGTTCGTCACGAAAGTTCTGATGCTCGAACCAATTCGATCGCCACCACCAGGAACCGCCGAACGAGCGGCTACTGAATTCCAGCACGCCGGTCGAGCCCGGATTCGGATTCTGAGGGATAGCCTCGGTCACAGCCAAACCCGGATTCAGTATTTCAAGACCCGCCGGAAGATTATCGACCAACGCGACGTGATACCGACGGGCCTGAGCGACCATCGTCAGCACGACACGCACACGGGCGCCGGACTTGATGTCCCAACTGCCATCCGGCTGCTGCACTGCGTCTGCCGCTTTGTCCACGCCCTCATACCGCCGCAATACGGTGAATCCATAATCCGCAGGTTCGAGCTTGAGATTCTTCGGCGCGTACTTCATTCCGATCCTGTAGTAGAGCCGGCCCGGTCCCTGTTTATCGATCAGCAGGTTTGATTCACCGCCCTGTTCCAACAGATACGACATCGGGATCGACAACAGATTTGAATCGATCGACCGTCCCTTGAAATTTTGCTCGCCTGCGTAGCCGCTGCCGAGCCAGACACGGGTAACGAAATCGGGAGTCACTTTTTCATAGGAGTTAAAATATTTGTCGAGCGCCAAGAGTATGAACACATTCTCCTGTGTACTGCTCCATCGACCTTCTTTCCGGTGATCGAGCAGCCCGCGGACAAGTTTCGGGACAAGATCGCCGGCCGCGTCTTGCCCGGCGCCAGATGCTGCCGATTTGATAAGGGCCTCGAGCAATACGCCGTCGGCTCTGCGGTTCGAATACATTATCAGCCACTCGCCGTCACCGTAATTGGTGACAAAATTGGCGGTGGCTGCCGTTTCCGTGGTCCGGTTCAGCAGGAACCGTTTGATCGCCGATGTTTCGGCGGCAGATCCGGAATCATCGGCCAGCACCGACAAGATCCAGCCTAGTGCTTCGAACGGCATCTTCTCGATCGTTGCTTCGGCCAGAAGCTTCTTTGCCTTGCCCGCGTCCTTGTCGCCCATCAGATCACGAACGTATAGGGCATAGGCTGAGATCGTCCACCGAACCTGTTGCGACGTGTGCCACGAATCATAGTGCGACTCAACGTCCTTCAAATACGGCTTGACATTGTTGAGCATCTCGTCGGGAACGGCGTATCCCTTCTGCTTTGCCAGGATCAGCGCATGTGCCGCGTGTACGGTCAAAAACGGATACTCATAACGCTCACGGTCGCGCTTCCACAACCCAAAGCTCCCGTCGTCCCGCTGTCTCGACGCAAGGATCTTCATGTCCTTTGCAAATGATGCGTCGAGCTCGGCTTTGGTCGGCATATCTTTGGCCTTGAAAGCCGAAAGCACATCCTTTAGCGCAGCGATCGAGAGCATTCGCGAAGCTACCTGTTCCGTACACTCGAACGGATACCGGTAAAGATAAATGAACGCGTCGGTAAGCTCCTGCAGCTGCGTCGACGCGGTCGTCACCTCGAGACCGCCGAATTCAGAAAATACGTCGCGCGGCGCTTTTACCGG
>JBDTMQ010000469.1:0-4222 GCA_039934155.1 Acidobacteriota bacterium
CCTACGACCTGATGATTACAAATCAACTGCTCTACCAACTGAGCTACACCGGCTTAATTTTTGCCGTGGGTGAGGCACGGCAAACGTTGATACTAACAAACGGCGGGTTTTATAGGCAAGTCCGCCTCTCGTGCTAAACGTTGACAAACAATGAAAATTTTTGTTGACGCCGGTCTGCGGAAAAGCTACGATACTAATAGCCCTGATTCGGGCAAAAGCCCTCATTTACTATTCCGCCACATCTCTTTGGCCGAACGACCTACAGAAGAATTTTCAAATCGAAAAAAGGAGAACACTGTGAGTTTTCAATCATTTTTTAAAAGTGTTGGTCTTTCGGCAGGTGCCGTACTGACGCTGTTCGCAGGATCTGCGGCCGCCCAGCAGCCGCGTGCGACCCCGTCGCTGGTCATCGAGGGCCCGCGAGACATGCGCGTCGCCGAACGAAACAATCTTTATTGTGCGGGCTATGTACAGACAGCGCCTGTTAACACCGATAACAGGATCGTCGGGGCCGTCGAAGAGCAGGAACAATTCTATTATTCACAGAATAATTTTGTTTATATCAACGCCGGTGCCGCAAAGGGCGTTAAGCCTGGTGATATGTTCACCGTGATCCGGCCGCGCGGAACAGTCAATACAAAGTTATCACGCAAGGACGATCTTGGATTTTACGTTCAGGAAGTCGGAGCTCTCGAGGTGGTAAGGGTAAAAAATGATGTTTCGGTCGCACGTGTCAAAACGTCGTGCAATGGATTAATGCTGGGGGATCTTATTCAACCGATGCAGGAAAGAATGAGTCCTATGTTTCGCCAGAGACCGCCGCTGGATCTTTTCAGTGAGCCCAGCGGAAAGGCAGCCGGACGTGTTTTTATGGCGCGAGACAATCAGGAAATGCTCGGGCGCGATCAGATCGTCTATATCGACCTCGGAGCGGAAGATAACGTTCAGGTTGGCGACTATCTGACGGTTTTCCGGCCGCTGGGCAAAGGGAACCTGTTCGTCAGCGACGAAGACGAGTCGATCGAGGCCCGAAATAGCGATTACGGCAGCGACAAGTACAAAGGCGGACATTTTTCAAACCAGGCCCCGCGAAAATCCGGCGACCGTGCCCGCGGACGCGTCGTAACAACCGAAAAGGCTAAAGAGGACCGGCCGGCCAGCTTGAGAAAAGTCGTTGGTGAGATGATTATTCTAAATGTTAGGGAACGGACGGCAACGGCTGTAATAATCCGCAACGCTCAAGAGATCCATACCGGCGACTGGGTCGAAGTGCAGTAGAAATTCTCCGTAATAAGATGCGAAAGGCGCGGTTTGAAAAGACCGGGCCTTTTTCTTTTTAGTCACTTTCGGGTGATACCTGCTTCGCCTGGTAAAAATAAACGAAATAATCATACATTGACCAAAGCGAAGCGATAACCGATGCCCAGAGGGCGCCGCGGCCGACCAAATAACCGAACACCTTCCAGTCATTTGACGTTAGCGAAAGTCTACTGAGATCCGAGAATGCTGTTCTGACTTCCGCGACTTCCCAAAATCGAATGAACGGGTAGTCGAGGCCAAAGTTCGACACCGGCGGGTCACCGTTTGCGGCGGCGACCAGCAACGCTACGATCGCAATACACTGCGCCCACATTTTTATTTTCCCGATCCTTTGGGCCTGAATAATTATACCTTCTGAGGCGGCGACCGACCGCAGTCCGGTTATGATGAACTCGCGTCCAAGAATGATCACTACGGCCCATGACGGGGCAAGATGTTTCTCGACCAAAACTATCAGAGCGGCGGAAACCAGCAGCTTGTCTGCGATAGGATCGAGGAATTTGCCAAGAGTGGAAACCTGATTCCTGCGTCTCGCCAGATGACCGTCCAAAATATCAGTGAACGAGGCGATCAAAAAGATCACGATCGCCAATGCGTACCCGCTCACACCAAACCAGTTTTCCGCGACGGGCGTCAGAAGTACAACGACCAGTAACGGGACGATCACGATTCGGGCAAATGTCAGATAATTAGGTAAATTCACGTATCAGAAAGCCATGAACGGCAGCAGACAAAAAAATATCATTCAGGATACCATCATTGTATTCGTTTGAAAGTATTCACAGGAAACGCAAAATAAACAGCCGACCAAATAGCCGGCTGTTCAAAAAGATCGCAATGTTCATCAGCTCACGGCAGGAAACCAAGGCTCGATGAAGGAAAGTTGGCAATATTTGGAAAGACAGCCGCGAGTGTCGCCGGATCTTGCGGCAGTCCGAACCATTTTGCAAGTGTTGCAGCGTACTGCTCGACTGACGTCGTGGGTATCCAACGTCCTCGCGACGAGCCTCCGGTGTCGGTGTCGTCGGGCCCGCCAAGCGTTAGAGTCGGATAATAATTTCCCGAACCGTCCGGTCTCAAGTTCCCATAAAAATCGCCCCCGGCCACTGCACCGCCTAGCACGAACATGTGGTTGCCCCACGCGTGATCAGTTCCGACTGTGCCGCCGGACCCGGCCGGATTGAAGGTACGACTAAAGTCAGAAAGCGAGAATGTTGTCACACTGTTATCGATCTGCTGGACCACCATCTCGTCGTAAAACGAACGCATTGCCTGGCTGAACTGCGAAAACAGATTCGACTGTCCGGTTATTTGATTATTATGCGTATCGAAGCCGCCGATCTGACAGTAAAATATTTGGCGGTTTACATTCAGATCAAGTCGTTTCTTTATAAGCCTCGCCACCTGTTTTAGCTGAAGCCCGATACTTGTATTCGGAAAGGTCACGGTCACTTCCTGGGAAACGGCAAGAGCTGAATTTGCCTGCATCGCCAGATCGGTAACATGGCTTGCCGCATCGACGAAGTTATTGTCCAGGTCGACCGTTCGGAGTTGGTTAAAAGCCGCCAGCCTCGCCTGTGACGACGACGAGCTGTTAAAGCCGGACGGGTTTAGAACACTCGATAGCGACGTTCCGGCATTATTGATCGCCATTGGCAATGTCGTCTGACCCGCGGTGAACAACTGAGCGCCAGCGATAGATGTGACCATCGGGATCAAGCCATTCGGATTTTGTCCAAGTGTCAATTTATCCGACATCCGCCCGCCCCAGCCGGTGAAAGCCTGGGTGTTGGAGATGCTCGTTTGATACTGAGCGACTTGATCAGAATGCGAGAACAATTGATACGGCTTTTTGAAGGCCGAACTCTGATACTGGGTCTTGGTGAGCGGCTGGACCAACGTGCCGCAATTGGTCACAATGGCCAGTTTGTTAAAGGGCGCTCCATACAGCTCATGAATGCCGTTATTTATTCCACCGGTAACAGGCCCAAATGAAGGATGAAGCCCGTACTGCAAACCACCCAGACGCGGGACCGAGATCGGCAGCAGTTGATTTTGTGCCACCGCGAGGCCCTGTGAACTCCGCGCGTTTTGGTAAGCGGTATAGTTGCTTATCGTGGCGTCGTTGTGATTTGGAATGACGGTATTATTTCCGTCGTTGCCGCCAGAACAAAAAACCAGTACAAGCGCTTTGTAGTTCTCGCCGCCGTCGGGCGAATCTTTGATATCCCGCGCACGCTGACCGAGTGCACTGATCATGCCCAGATGCTGCATCTGCGTCGCAAGCGAGACCATGCCTAAAGCACATCCCGATTTTTTCAGAAATTCTCGTCGTGATTCTTTCATTTGATCGTCACCTCTGAATTTGATATTGCGACGAAGTCGCTACGAGATACACCGCCGCCTGAGCACGGGAAAGCGGACTGCTGGCGTTGATAGCCAAAACAGCCGGCAAGATCTTGGCCCGCATCGCCGCCGACATCGTTCCGTGCATCATTTGGGAATTAAGGGCGTCCAGCAGTTGATTACCGGTTGCGTCGGCGGTGGATAGGGCTTGCAGCTCCGCAAAATTCAAAGAAGTTCCCAGCGGAGAGTTTTCACTAGTATTAATTTTACTGAAGACCATGGTATTGACAAAATTAGCCCGAGCGATCGAGGTGCCCGTCGTCATTAAGCCGAATTCCGGGCCATTTAGTGCCGTTCCCGGAATAACATAATCAGGCGAATAATAGTTGAAGACCGTCGGCGAATTGAACGGATTCTGCGCCATGCTAGTAGGCAGATTTTGGACCGCACCGTCGCTCTGCTGCAGACCGTCGGCAGAACTTACCTTGAATGTGCGAAACACATTCGTCAGAAACTGTACGGGCTCACGAAGTTTGCCGAAGTCCGGGTCTGTCTT
>JBDTMQ010000470.1:0-1823 GCA_039934155.1 Acidobacteriota bacterium
TACCATATCACCGAGCTTCTCGGAGTGGGGGGAATGGGTGACGTCTATCTGGCTAACGACAGTGTTCTGAATCGGAAAGTCGCGTTGAAACTACTGCCGCCCGGCCTCACGGAACACGCGGATCGACTCAAGCGGTTTAAGCATGAAGCTCTCGCATCATCTGCTCTGAACCATCCGAACATCGTCACGATACACGAATTCGGTTCGGAAAATGAGTCCAATTTTATTGTTACCGAATTCGTTGACGGCGATACACTTCGGAAAAGAATGTCGAACGGTCCCGCGTCTGTAGTTGAAACGTTGGACGTCGCCATACAGGTCGCTTCAGCTCTCTCAGCCGCACATGATGCCGGTATCGCCCACCGCGACATAAAGCCTGAAAACATAATGGTTCGGCACGACGGGCTCGTAAAGGTGCTTGATTTTGGCCTGGCAAAGTTGACTGCATCAACGGGCCCGGACACCGACAAGGAAGCTCAAACTCTTTTCAAAACTGAACCCGGAATGGTAATGGGAACGGTCGGTTACATGTCACCTGAACAGGCCCGCGGCGTGCATGTTGACGCCCGAACGGACATTTGGAGTCTGGGCGTGATCATGTATGAAATGGCAGCAGGCCGGCGGCCGTTCGAAGGCTCGACACAGACCGATGTTTTGGTTGCGATATTAAACGAAAATGTACCGATGATCAAAATATATGTTGACGATTCGCTGGACGAATTGGGCCGGATAATCGATAAGACGCTGGCTAAGGAGGCGGACGAGCGATACCAGTCCGCCGAAGAACTCACCGCGGACTTGAAACGCTTCCGCCATCGGCTTGAGTTTGAGGCTGAAATGAATCGGCCAGATACAAGTGGCAGCGAAGTCACGCAAATGTTGCCGGCCATTAGTACCGCCGAGGCAACATCGCCGGCTCTGACGGAGGGCCTCGGCTCTACATCGCGCAAAGCAATGCTTAATGCCACCATTGGACTTTTGGCGTTGGTAAGCATTGTAGCAGTCATATTTTGGCGATCAAATATTTTTGAATTCAGTCCTGCACAACCCGCCGCCCCTGTTCCTCCATCGGCCTCTGATGCGGGTCCGGTCACGCCCTTGCGCTTCCTGACTTACTCGCTTACGGTCCAAAGCTTCACTGACGGCCGTTACAAAAATCCTTTTCCCCTGTCGGGTGAGATGCTTTTCAGAAACAAGGATCGGATCCGCTTGAACATTAAGGCTGAACAAACCGGTCACCTGTACATCCTTAATCAAGGTCCGAAAGATGATTACGCCGAGGCCTCATACAACATTTTATTCCCCTCGCCGATGACAAATGACGGTTTGGCAAAGTTGGGTGCGGGTCAAGAAATACAAATTCCCAGGCAAAGCTGGTTTGAGCTTGACGCTAAGGAAGGCACGGAACTGGTCTGGCTGGTTTGGTCAGTAAATGAGATCTCGGAATTAGAATCCGCCAAAAGATTTGCTAACCCGCAAGACAGAGGCCGAATTAAAGATACACAGCTAGTCACCTCGATCGGATCGCTGCTGCAGCAGTATCAGTCGACTAAACCATCCGTCGAACGAGATGACAATAAAAAAGAATCACAAATAACCGGCAATGGTGATATTGTCGTTCACCTTATCAAACTTGAACATCATTGATCGTTAAGAGACAAAACTGAGGTACGAAATCATGCTGAAATATATATTCATTTTTACCGGGATTCTAACATTTCCGTCGCTGGCGTTGGCTCAGTCCGACCAGGACGCTACGCGAGATCTATGGGACACCGGATTCATAAAGAAACGGCCCGTCGCAAAGAGCCCGGCTCGACGGA